>PXYR01000011.1 GCA_003023665.1 Bacteroidota bacterium | reverse complement strand
ATGCGGGTGTGGACCGACTCCCGCATCCCAACGGTCAGTACCCGGTTGAATATTGGAAGTATGGTGATGAATTAAGAGAAAAGGGTCGATTTGTGCTACGCTTTGCGTAGGGATTGGCTGTTTCACTGGATGAGTCCCCATCATTACTTTTTGGGCGGGAAAGGCGCTAAGCACTGGCATAATAGAATCTTTAGAGAAGTAACAACAACTAGGTTAAAGAGTTTGGGAGTTAAACATTCTTGCAGTCGGCAGAAACGTTTTCTATTAACTAAGAATATCTAGCAACTCAACAATTCTAGTAATCTCATAAGTGAGTTGTTCCTTATGACGCGTGTTATTCGGGTTAAAAAACACTTGGTCTATACCTTGATTTCTGGCACCAACACAATCTGCAATAAGGTTATCCCCAATCATGAGACTCTCTTTTCTTTCAGCTGAAGCCCGACTTAACGCCGCTCGGAAAATTTTTGGATCGGGTTTGTTCACCCCGACCTCATCACTGCAAAGCAATACATCAAAATGATGCTTTAATCCACTTTCAGCGAATTTGATGGTCTGGCTCTCTGTAAAACCATTGGTAATAATATGCATCTTATATCCCCTATTACCCAATTCCGTTAGGGTTTCTTCCGTTCCTTCTATGAGCTGCGTTCCATAAGGGGTCTCCAAAACATATCGTTCTTCCAGCGTCCAGGCAATATCGTCGGCAATCACATCGAAATGTTTGAAGGTTTCACGAAATCGACTAGCGCGGAGGGCTGCTTTGTCTATGTGTCCTTTTCTGTACATTTCCCATTTCTGTTCATTCACGATCAAATACATCCTGTAAAACTCTTCAAATGAAGGAATGCCTTGATCAGCAAGATTTAAATCATTAAAAAGATTCCGAAGTGAATGTTCCGAATTCTTTTCAAAATCCCATAGGGTATGATCCCAATCAAAAAATAGGTGTTGATATTTCATCGAGTAGTAGCTGTTTTTAACCAACGTAAAAGAAGAGGCAATCTGTTTTCCACATGCATAAAGAACGGTTCATCCTTTGCGCCAAATCCGCTATAAAATCGCTTCAAACCTGCGATTGATGAACCTTCAAAATCAATCTGGTGAGCCCGACCAGCCACAGAGCGCATATGTCTGTCAATTAACCATGTACTTACACCATGCGATTTTCCCCATGTAGTAGACGCATTTAAAAGCAGCGTACTTCTACCTTGGTAAACCACCCAGAATTGTGCCCCACATAGTTGATTATATTCATCTCGAACAGCGTATAGCACACCTCTCTTTTGGTAATGGCAAAATTCCAATAGCCTTCCTAAGCGATTAAAATCTTCACGCCTTATTCGTGTTTTCTTTTGAACATTATTCTGCCAAAGTTGAACTGCATCTTTAACTGTTGCCCAATCGGCCAATTCAAATTTGGCCTTTTCTGCTTTCTTGAGATTGCGTTTGTTCTGTGCGCTCATTCTACTTTGGAGGATTTCATAATCCTCCGTTGTATCAATAGTAAAATTTGAATACGATTTTGAGCTCCAGTGCAAAGATGTAAGATTCGGTTCCATAAAAAACTCCGCGTATTGAACGTGCTTCATAGCCTCATCTACCAAATCATTGATTAGTTCCGCAGTCAATGGAATTTTAGCGTACGGTCCCACAGATTGAGTTCCATAAGGACGCGTTGAAAATCGTATGCCATATTTACTTTGGACAAATACCGGAAGAACCGCCTCATAATCGCCGTATACCACACCTTGCCATTGATCCGTTAGCCAATTCAAGTACCAGCTAAAACCGTAAGGCTTAGGAAATGTGTTCGAACCCACACATGCATCCCATTTATCAAAATCAATCTCTTTATGTTCTAAGAATTTAATGATGCGCTGCATGTACAATCTGTTTGAATAGTTGAACCCAAGCATTGCTTTCTCTTTCATGCTCTCCAAAAGTTCTGTTGTGCCAAACAGATCTGTAAAATCCGCCTACTTCTTTGAGCTGCTTATGCCATTTCATCATTTCTTCTTTGGATTCTTCAGCGGTTTTCCCCGCATACATGGAATATGTTGTGTCCATGTAAACAAACGGATGAATGGTCAAGGGTAAAATACTTTCGAATTCTAAGTCATAAAAGGAATAAGGAACAGCAATGCTAGCGCGGTATCCCGGAATTTCAGCATAGCCCATGCTATGATCGTGTTTAATTCCCATATTCACTAAAGTTCTAAATGTGAGCGGCATCTTCATCTTTAAATAATGCTGTCTGCTGTGTGTCACTGGTCGTCTCAAGATGGTTTCTAACCTATCTTTCTCCTCACGTATTGTCTCCTCATCACTGTCTGAAGCATAAGAGGGATGAATACCAACTTCTGTCCAATCTGCCAATTCACGAAGCTTAACTGCTGCATCTGTGCTATACGGACTCACATTTCTATCGTAGGGTGCAAACTTGGACAGCAACATAAAATACCGCAGCTTAACCCCGTATTTTTTACACCAGTTGCGTTGTTTTCGAAACGTGTCATAAGGATCTTTTTTGAAACCAAATATTACTGCAGTTCTGTAACGCCAAGAAAACCAATCGAAATTCCTGATATCCCTTAGGTAGGCTCCAATAATTCGAAGTGACCCTTTCCCTTTGTAGGCAAACATGTTGTCTATATCCAAGGTTGGTTCGAATCTATAGTGATCTGAAAGACTAAATGCATCCCCAAATAAGTGCTTGCCTAATTTTAGCGCCCAAAGATTTATTATGGGCTTATCTAAAAAACCATTTTTAAACGCAAAACTTTCTTCTGCGGGAAATCGGCCGTGTTCATCAGCTATGAACGGCAAATATTCTTCATACCGAGATGCCAAGTAAAACGTCCCAGAAAGCGGATCAAAGGGCAGGTCGCCAATGGTACGCGTACAAAATATAACCAGATCTTCCCATTGTGCGCATTGAAAGTCTTGTTCAACCAGTTCATTTTCCCAAAGAAGGCCTTGGGGAGAAATGTGGAAAGCGCCTTTAATACTTTCCGGACTGTAGTTGATTTTTATTCCTGCAGCATTTTTAAATTCTGATTCATTGGTGTAAATCCTCAATTCACATTTCATTGCATCTTTGAAGAACACACGAGCAGCCCAAATAAATCGGCTAGAAGTCTCTTTGGAATACAGTGCTATCAAAGCATCCATTGTCCGCCGTTTAGGTGAATCGTTTGCCCAGAGGTAAACGGACTATTAATTAAATAATTTATAGTGTGTCCTATTTGAGTAGCATCACCAAACCTGCCAACGGGAATGGTTTTTTTAATCTCTTCAAGCATGGGTTCTGGCACATCATAAAGCATACCTGCTTCCATATATCCGTACGCAATAGTATTTGCTGTTATTCCCTTATTAGCAACATCTACAGCTATACCGCGTGCATATCCTTCTAGCGCACTCTTAGTGGCTGCATAACCACTCGTGCCAAAGCTGGGTTTATGTGCCACTACAGAACTTATATTTATTATCCTCCCTCTTTCCTGAACCCTCATAAGAGCCAGCGCCTTTGAAGAGCAGCGCACCGCAGAAAAGAAATTTACTTGAAACAATTGCTCCATTTCTTGTGCGCTCAATTTCCACGATGCAGCAGCATGAGCAATTCCTGCATTATTTACCAAGACATCCAGACCGCCTTGATCATTCACCCAGTTGAATAGCTCCTCCACATCCTCATCAATAGTGAGGTCAGCGCTTTTTACTGCAGCCTTAATTTCTTGTTCTTCTAGGTAAGTTTTTAACTCCTGCGTTCTTGAACGTGTGGTCAGCAGAAGACTGTGCCCTAGCTCATGAAGAACTGGGATTATTGCCCTAGCAATTCCTCCTCCAGCACCGGTGATTAAAATTCTACTCATGAACCTTGGGGTGTATACATGGTAACGCCTCTTTTTGCATATTCTTCCAAAAGTATGGATTTCATTTTGGCTGCATCTACAAGAAGTGATGGGGCTTCTCCAATGACTATTCTTTTAAGACAACCCTTTTCCTCTAATAAAGGAATAAGTCCGTCGCATTGTCTTTTCCGGCTCCACTCTGGGTTATGTACAGTTGATGTTATATCTAAACGGCGTCCTTCGTATGCTACATGAAAAGTTCTCCGCTGGTCAAGATAGATTGGAAACTTAAATTTCTCATGAGTTATGAAATCTTCTACTGCGTGCAGGCTAGTGCCCGAATTGATTAAAGTAGTTCCTAAATACAAAATTTGGCCTGCAAATTCCATGTGCTTTAGCCAGGGACTGTTCACGCCATATGCGGTAGAATCGGTATGGTGTAATTCGGTATATTTTCTTGCTCTTGGGCCATATGCAGATACCGGTTCTAAGGGATGTGCACTTCTGTATTCTGCAATAGTCGACCTAAAGAATTCTGTAATTGATCCCATTTTTGAGGGGGTATTAGCTACATCAAATACGTCCAAATCGTGTTCCGCCTGCAAGGTTACTACCGGAGAAGTAGGCATCAACAAGGTGGAAGTTGGTTCTAAAAATTCCAAGAGTGCATGTACCACTGTTGACGCACCGCCTTCAACATATCCTATTTTACTCAGAGAACTGTGGACGAGCAAATCCTTTTTAGGATCGATTCCAGCTTCTTTAAATGCTGAAACGAGCTTCTGAGAAGTCCAAATTGAACCTGCAGCACGCTTGGCTTCTAACTGCTTGCGCAACTGCACTTTTTTTCTTTTCCGATTCCAGGAAAGGGCAAAAGTGGGGAGCAAATTTCTAAGAATATCTTTAGCGTTCATTGAGTAAGGAATCTAAAAAATATTTAGTTGCCCAATTGGGGAGTCCGAACGGTTCATACCTACCCCATAAGGGGAAACTTCCCGGAAGCGCTCCAAGAGAATCCGCATCTTCTCTAGCGCCTCTTCGTGCTATTACACATAAGAGTCTATTCATTTGTTGGTAAGCCTTTTGCCAAATAGCTTCGCCGGTAGCCTCAAACATGCTTTCCCAAACTATGGCCAGCTGCGCCCCACCTGTTGGTATGAATGCTTCCGTCCCGATCCAATTTGAGGTATAGCGCCCGCTTAAAATACCACGGGTTAAAAAATCTGTGGCTAATACTCGAGCAGGTAACAAAGCCGCTGATTTAAAATCTTCATTATTTAAAGTAAGACCAGCATTCCACATTCCGTCTATCGTATAAGCCAATGTATGTATAATAGGTTTGTCATTTTTGTTTTGTGTATTATCGCAATTGGCAAACCAGCCCTGCTGATTTTGTTGGGTACAAACCCAATTTAAATGGCGTTGTGCAAGGGCTCTCCATTGTTGTGATTGCGTTTCAAAATGTACCGACCAATCTAAAATAGGTGCCACAACATAGGTGCCATATACACGAATCGCACCCATATAATCATTTGTGCTAAATCTTCCTTCTTGGTCCAATTGGTCCCAAATCCAAAGAATACAGCGCTCTGCAGCATCTTTCCATTTGGCCTCTCCGGTATGCTTATAGAGACTGTATAATCCCCTTAAAATTTGACCGCTATTAAATACAACAGAAGGACGATTTTGTGCTACATAGCCCCCTGGCCAGCCGCCGTCATCTTTTTGAATGGTCAACAGCCACTCTCCAGCTTTGAGAGCTGTAGATTCTGCCTGCTGCGCCCATTGAGAATTTTGATAGGCGGAATAGCGTAACAGTGTAGGAATGATATAACCGGTAGTTTCTGGGTAATCACTAGTCCATCCGGAATGAAAATAGAAGGTGCCACAGCCGTCAGAAGAACCCTGTTGGTGGGCATGAATAAGCCATTTTGCAGCATGATGAAGGCATTGTTCTTTTTGTGTTTCACTAAGGTCGTTGAGATAGGACTTTAAATAAATCAGCTTATTCCATTCTGCGAAAAGGAATCGCCAATGGTCGTAGGTACCCAAAAATTCTCTCCAATTCTGCAAGTAACGTGCCGCTCCCATTTACATCAAACCTTGATCTGAAAAGCTAAAGTAGCCACTACGCGTCACAATTAGATGATCTAAAACGGTCAGATCTAATGTTTTTGCGGCTGAAACAAGCTTTTTAGTCGTTCGTTTGTCATTTTCACTCGGGTAAAGCGCGCCTGAAGGATGATTATGGGCTACAATCATTGCTGTGGCGCCCCATATAATTGCTTTCTTCATGACTACTCTTACATCTGTAACGGTTCCGGTAATTCCACCTTTGAACAAGCATTGACAATTTAGCGGCGTATGGGCCCTGTTCAAATACAATACATGGAATTCTTCATGAGAAAGGGACTGAAGTGCGTTAAAGTGTGGAATTGCATCTGCACTCCTTTTTACGCTTTGAGGTAATTGTTCAGGGCGATTCCATTCCTTATAAAGCGCTACAACCGCCATGATTTGTTTCGCCTTGACCGGTCCAATTCCCCTAATATTCATCAATGAGCGTTCATCCATTTGCATGAGTTGGGTGAGGCTTTTAAAATGCATGGAGAACTCCTGTGCCATCTTTTCTACATCTTGAAACTTACTGGCACCGTTAAGGACAAAGCTTAATAAATGTTCTTGTGTCCAAGGACCTGAAGAATTATTGAAATTCATGAATTAAGTGTTTAGGTTTCTTTAGAAGTTCTACTATCCCCTTCAAAAATCCTACATTTAGTCCTGTGAAAATTGCAGTACTTGGATCTAGGGGTATACCAAACCGTTACGGCGGTTTTGAGGAGATGGCAGAACGTGTAGCCCCTTTATGGGTGCGAGCAGGTCATGAAGTAGTTGTTTATGCAACAAGTGACCATCCAGAAAAAGTTGAATTTCATGAAGGAGTGCGGGTTAAGCACATTTTTAATCCAGAGCACACCATTGGTTTAGCGGGCCAATTCATCTACGATTACCTATGTATCCTAGATGCGCGAAAAGAAGATTTTGACATCTACCTTCAGCTAGGTTATACCACCTCTGCCATTTGGTCTTTTCTTTGGCCAAAGTCAAAAACGGCAATTAATATGGACGGAATTGAACACCGAAGAGCCAAATACCGCGGTGTACTATCTGTTTTCTTACGCTGGTCTGAACGCATAGGGGTTAGACGTTCAAAACTTTTAGTTGCTGACAACCCTATGATTGCAGAATATTTGACTAAATATTCTACTTCTTGCACTACTATTGCTTACGGAGCAGAAGTTGTAGAACAATCGGATGCATCTGCTCTCAAAAAGATGAATTTACCTCACACAGACTACGTGCTTCACATTGGGAGAATTCAGCCAGACAATCATATTAAAGAGATCCTAGAGGCCGCAAAGCAAAGTGGTAAGGTTCTTATCACTATAGGTGACTATACGAATCGATACGGACGTCAACTGCAGAAAAGATTTAAGGATTGTTCTTCCATCTATTTTCCAGGTACAGTGTATGATAAAAACATACTCAATGAACTTCGTTTGAACTGCGATGCTTATCTACATGGGCACAGCGCTGGTGGCACCAATCCTGCTCTGTTAGAAGCCATGGGGTGTGGCGCTTTTATTTTAGCGCATAATAATCCGTTCAACGCAAGTACACTTGGTGGTTTAGGCGCATTATGGAGCGACCACAATGAGCTGTCTGACTTGCTAAGAAATCTGCCAAACCAAGAATTTAAGTCGAAGCAACGGGAACTTTCTAGAAATCGAATTCGTGCATCCTTTAATTGGGAAGATATTGCCACTCAATACCTGGATGCTTTTAATAAAATCAAATAAAAAGCCCCGCCTTAAAAGGCAGGGCTTGTACATTTTACTTTGGTAAGTTTAGATGATCAACATTGCATCACCAAAAGCTAAGAATCGATATTTTTCTTTGATTGCTTCATTAATTGCATGCATGGCCAAATCATGTCCCATCAATGCGCTATTCATCATCAAAAGCGTAGAGCCAGGAGGGTGAAAATTCGTCACCATGGCATTTGGGATTTGTACTTCATACGGAGGGAAGATAAATTTATTTGTCCATCCTTCTGTTTCCGTAATGCGACCGCCAGTGGTCAATGAACTTTCCAATGTTCGAACCGTGGTTGTGCCAATAGCACATACACGACGGTTTTGAACCAAAGCTTCATTCACTACATCTGCTGTGGCTTGAGGCATGAAAAACTGCTCGCTATCCATTTTATGCTTACTCAAATCTTCCACTTCCACTGGACGGAAGGTGCCTAAACCAACGTGATGCGTCAATTCTGGTAAATGAACACCTTTAATTTCAAGGCGCTTCATCAAGTGCTTAGAAAAATGTAGTCCGGCTACCGGAGCTGCAACAGCCCCTTCTTCTTTTGCAAAAATAGTTTGGTAGCGTTCGCTATCCTCTTCTGTTGGTTCACGATCAATATATTTTGGAAGCGGGGTTTCTCCCATCTCCTTCAACTTAGCACGAAACTCTTCATAAGAGCCGTCAAACAAAAATCTGAGTGTGCGTCCACGTGAGGTAGTATTGTCTATTACCTCAGCAACTAAAGAATCGTCTTCACCGAAGTACAACTTATTTCCGATACGAATCTTTCTAGCAGGGTCTACTAATACGTCCCACAAGCGACTTTCAGCGTTTAATTCACGCAATAAGAATACCTCAATGCGCGCACCAGTTTTTTCTTTATTTCCCCACATACGAGCAGGAAAAACCTTAGTGTTGTTAAGCACCATTACATCACCGTCTTCGAAATAATCAATGAGTTGGTGAAAATGCTTGTGCTCTATTTCGCCGGTATCCTTGTGGACTACCATCAACCTGCTATCGTCTCTGTGCACGGTTGGTTCCTGCGCGACGAGTTCCTTTGGAAGATCGTACGCGAAGTGTGAAAGTTTCATTTTCATAGCTTACGGGCTTTGAAATTTTTAAAAGATGAGGCGCAAATGTACGATTTCAGACCCCCCGTTGTCAAGTTTTTGATAAAGCAATTGTTATTGAACAATGCAAGTACGTACTTTGTTAAATCTACAACGCCATTTGTTCCCCAATAAAAGAAATTTACTTAGCATGGGAATCAACCTTCTAGACAAACTGAACAACATTCGATCCAAAAACAATGAACCTACAAACGCGGACGTTCTTGAGGGTTTTAAAGTCTTATTGTCCAAGCCCAATGAGGGCGAGCGTATTTTAGGTAATCTATTTTCTTCTAATGGAAATCAAGAGGATTTGAATTTTGATACGCTGGACGTGAATCGAATCTTTCACATTAATGACATTCAAAAACTCTGTATTGATTACCGGTTGCGCTTTCTTGATTCAAAACGATTTAATGGCACATTTCCTTCTGAAGCTTTGGATGCCATTAAGGCATTTGAGCAACAGCAAGACAAGGAGATTAAAGGATTCAAAATGATTGCTCCAGCAGGCATGTTTAAGCTTGCAGAAAAAGATAAAGATCCCTTGCTATTTGTTCCAATGGGAGGCAACTACTATTATTTGATTGCGCAGTGGGGCAAAGATCTGCATCCGCTGCGAAAAATTTTAGTATACCCTTTTAGAGATTTTGAAAGTTTGATGAAATCAGTTTTTGGGTTCTGCATGCTGGTTGCTCTTTTATTTCCTGAAAGTCTAATGAGAGGCCCAAAAGACACGGGCACCATTTTACACCTTCGTGTAATTTTCTTCTTTTGGATGGTTTTTTCCACGGGAGCTATGACCGCTCTCTATGGTTTTAGCCGGATGAAGAACTTCAACAGCAATTTGTGGAAGAGCAAATACCTTGATTAGGATTCAAGTATTTTGCTAAAAAAATCGGCCCACTCCATTGGATTTTTGGCGCCTTCTGCAGTGTAAGTTCCAATTTTTGTCCGACGTAGTCCACTGAGATGAGCGCCTGAATGGAGCGCTTTGCCTAGATCGTGTGCCAAAGAGCGAATGTAGGTTCCTTTGCCACAATCTACTTGCAGTACAAGCTTATTGTCCTGGAAGGAGATAATGTCTAAACCATGAATCATGATTTCTCGTGGTTCAACGGTAACTTCTTCCCCTGCACGAGCCTTCTCATAAATACGAACACCACCTTGCTTAATCGCTGAAAAAATAGGTGGATTTTGTTGAATAGTTCCCAAGAATTCCGGAAGAACGGATTCTATGGCTGCCCGATTAATATGTGCAGTGTTGAACGATTCGTTTATTTCACTTTCTAAATCATAAGAAGGAGTGGTACCACCAAAAGTAATCTCCGCTATATATTGTTTGTTGAGCCCCATGTAAGAGGAAATCTCTTTGGTCTTTTTGCCCACACAAATAATAAGTAAGCCTGTGGCGAGAGGATCTAAAGTACCTGCATGCCCCACTTTGAGCTTTTTGAGAGCAAACTCTTTTTGCAAGGCAAACCTAATTTTCGCTACTGCCTGAAAACTCGTCCATTCTAGAGGTTTATCAACAAGTAAAACCTTTCCTGCCTTTACTTCCTCTGCAGTCATTTATCTAAATAAATTGGCTGATTACAACAATAACCGCTAATGCAAAACAATAAAAAGAGAAATACTTCAATTGACTTCTTTTCACAATTGAAAGCATCCAATTACAAGCCATAATTCCACTGAAAAACGCAGCGAGTAAACCAAGAATGAGCGCAAATGGACTGACGTCAGCACCTACCGCTTCTCCAGCAACTATATCCTTTGCATCCAGCAGTGCCTTACCTAATATAATGGGGAGCACCATTAGGAAAGAAAATCGTGCCGCCTTTGCTCTATCTACTCCCAGCAATACAGAAGTAGCAATGGTAGAACCGCTTCTAGATATACCAGGCAAAATAGCAACAGCTTGGGCTAATCCAATGATTAAAGCATCCCACCCTTTTACTTCTTTATCTGTAACCCTTGCCTTGTCTGCAAGGAAAAGCAAAAATCCAGTAATCGTAAGTGTGACGCCAATTAATAGTAATTGGCCTTCAAATAATGCGCTTATCTCTTCTTCAAAGCATAAACCAACGATTCCTGCAGGTACCATGGATAACACTATAAATAAGGCGAATTTTGTTTCTGCATTCCATTGGAACTTCAGCAATCCGCTGATTATTTTTCCTATGTCTTTGCGAAAAACAACGATGGTACTCAGAGCAGTGCCAGCATGCACTACAACATCAAAAGTGAGACTTTCTTTACCCGTCAAATCGAGCCCAAAAAGTGCCTTAGCAATCTCAAGATGACCCGAAGAGCTTACAGGTAAAAATTCCGTTAGGCCTTGAATAAGGCCTAAAAAGAAGGCTTGAATAGGTGTCATGCAATTGGGTGTTAAACGCTTTTCTTAGGAATCATAATGGCAACTATTGGCAACAGAAGACCTATGAATAAAAACCACGGAGCAATTCCTACGCGTTTGGCACTGAATATCTCAGGGTTAAATTCTGATGGGTTTTCTGATCCTCCGCCAAGCATAAGCCCAAAGCCAATTGCTAGCATAACCAATCCTGCAATAAGTATCATGTACTTTCTGCGGTCAAAGAGGAATGTTTCTTTGTTTTCCATAATTAAAAATATAATTCGTTAGTTCTTAGTTTTAAATATCTGCGAATCGCTATTGCCGTACTTACACCGGGGACGATTAAGCCAATGCCTAGTAGTGATAGCCCCACCAAAACAAGTACCTCCTGAGAGAAAAGCTCTACAAGACCCGGGAAATAGACAGTACTTCCGTATCCAGTTGCTACAAGTAGCCCCATGGATAACAGGGCTGCAATGACCCCTAAAAGAAGTGCATTGAATAGATACGGCCTACGGATGAAGGTTGAAGTTGCGCCTACGAGCTGCATGGTCTTTAAAAGAAAACGCTTAGAATAAATTGTCAGTCGAATACTACTATGAATAAGTGCTAAAGCTACGATTAACAAAACCAAAGATGCACCAAATAAAACGTATGATATTTTTTCAATATTCTCATTAACTAATGCAACCAAGTCACGGTCATACAGCACATCTTTCACATACTCTTCCTGCATCATCTTAGTCTTCAAAGCATCTAAATCACCCGAAGCGACCATTTCTGATTGCAAATTGATATCAATGGTATTACTTAGAGGATTATAGCCTAAAAATTCCACAAAATCTTCACCAAGTGCAGCTTCTAGACTTTCAGCAGCCTCTTTTTTAGTGACTAAAACTGCACTTTTAGCATAGGGTGCCAACTGTTGTGTTTTCAGTAAAGTTTTGAGATCTGCCTCTTCAATGGCCTCCTCTAGCACTAAAGTAAAGGTGAAATTCTCTCGTACCGCTCTAGATAAGTTATTGGCGCTCAGCACCAAAGTACCCAAAAGGCCCAAGACGTATAATACCAAAGTCATAGAAATCACTACACTGATGTAGGAAGACCGCACTCGGGACGCTGTAAATTTTTGTTCTTTGGAACTCATCGGAGCGAAAATAGTAATTCCTGCCGTGCATTCACTAATTTCGCGCGTGTTCAACACTTCTTTAACGATATGGAGTACAATCATCAGGAAATTGACAAGAAATGGCAGGCTAAATGGGCCGCTGAAGGCACCTACCATGCATCTTCTTCACAGGACAAACCAAAATTCTATGTTTTGGACATGTTTCCTTACCCTTCAGGTGCGGGCCTACACGTAGGGCATCCACTTGGCTATATCGCTTCAGATATCTACGGTCGTTTCAAGAAACAAAAGGGATTCAACGTCCTTCACCCCATGGGATATGATGCCTTTGGATTGCCAGCAGAACAATATGCCATCCAAACCGGCCAACACCCAGAAAGAACAACAGAAATAAATACTGAACGCTACCGCCAACAATTAGACAATATAGGTTTCGGATTGGATTGGTCGCGTGAATTCAAAACTACGGATCCGTCATACTATAAATGGACGCAGTGGATATTCATTCAACTCTTTGATGCTTGGTACGACCATAACAAGGGCATGAGTAGACATATTGATAAACTTATCGCGCATTTTGAGGCCTATGGCACGGAAGGTTTGAATGCTGCTCAAACTGAAGAATTAAGCTTCAGCGCCGGAGAATGGGTAGCAATGAATGATGCCAACAAGGCTAATACGTTGCTGAACTACCGATTGGCATACCGCAGCGAAAGCAATGTGAACTGGTGTCCTGCCTTAGGTACTGTTTTGGCGAACGACGAAGTGAAAGACGGCCTAAGTGAGCGGGGCGGACACCCAGTTATTCAAAAGAAAATGATGCAATGGTCTATGCGAATTACCGCCTTCGCAGACCGCCTGTTAGAAGGCTTGGAGCGCATTGATTGGAGTACCTCTTTAAAAGAAACTCAGCGCAATTGGATTGGAAAATCCGTTGGCGCAGCTATCTTTTTTGATATACATGGTCATCAGGGGCAAATTGAAGTCTTTTCAACCCGACCAGATACTCTATTTGGCGCCACGTTTGTGACCTTAGCACCAGAACATGAATTGGTTCAGAAAATTACAACGGCCGACCAACGGGAGGCCGTAGCAGCCTACCAAGCAAAAGCTGCCGCGCGCAGCGAGCGAGACCGAATGGCCGATACCAAAACCATTAGCGGTTGTTTCACTGGAGCCTATGCCCTACACCCTATTAGTGGGACAAAGCTGCCTATTTGGATTGGGGATTACGTCTTGGCTAGTTACGGAACAGGAGCAGTTATGGCCGTTCCAGGTCATGATGGCCGTGATTATGCCTTTGCAAAACACTTTGAACTTGAAGTTGTGGAAGTTGTTGCTGGTGGCAATGTAAGCGTGGAGGCCTTTGAAGCCAAAGAAGGAAAAATGATTAATTCAGATTTCCTTGACGGCATGGAATGCATGGAAGCCAAGGCTAAGATGATTGAGCACTTAGAAGAAATCGGCTACGGCAAGGGCGCTACCCAATATAAATTGCGGGATGCCGTCTTTGGACGACAACGCTACTGGGGAGAGCCCATCCCAATCTACTATGACAACGGCATTCCAAAAACAATGCCTTTAGAAGACCTTCCTTTAACACTACCTGAGGTAGATGCTTATCTACCTACCCAAGACGGAGAGCCACCGCTAGCGCGTGCCAAAAATTGGAGCTACAATAGCCATCCACTAGAAACTACTACAATGCCTGGTTGGGCGGGATCTTCTTGGTATTTCTTGCGATACATGGATGCACACAATGATGCGGAATTTGTAGGCAAACCAAGCATGGAATACTGGAACCAAGTTGACCTATATATAGGCGGTTCAGAACATGCAACTGGACACCTACTGTATTCGCGCTTTTGGACAAAATTCTTGTATGATATGGGCTTCATTAGCTTTGATGAACCGTTCAAGAAGTTGATCAACCAAGGGATGATCCAAGGCATTAGTGCCTTCGTACATAGAATCAATGGTACCAATACATTTGTAAGTGCTGGCTTGAAAGACCAACATGACACACAAGCTATTCATGCAGACGTGAGTCTTTTGCAAGGAGACGAACTGGACGTAGACGCTTTTAAGCTATCGCGTGAAGAATATGAGAATGCGGAATTCATCTTTGAAGATGGAAAGTACATCTGCAGCCGCGAGATAGAAAAAATGTCTAAGTCTAAATTCAACGTGACCAATCCAGACGATATCGTAGAAAAATACGGTGCAGACGTATTGCGCATGTATGAAATGTTTTTAGGCCCCATAGAGCAAAGCAAACCTTGGAACACCCAAGGTCTGTCGGGAGTAGCCGGATTCCAACGTAAATTTTGGAAACTATTCCACCAAAACGGTGCGTTTAATGTGAGCGATTCACCGGCCGATAAAAAAGCGCTAAAAGCCGCGCATACCTGTATCAAGAAGGTGAACGAAGACATTGAGAACTTCAGCTTCAATACCTCAGTTAGTGCATTTATGATTGCTACGAATGAATTGACTGAACTAAAGGCCAACAACCGCGAGGTGCTTGAGCCTCTTGTGAGACTAATTTCACCGTTCGCGCCGCATCTATCTGAGGAACTTTGGGAGAAGCTTGGCGGTGAAGGTTCTGTAACTCATTCAAAGTACCCTACTCACGAGCAGAGTTATTTGGTGGAAAGTAGCAAGAACTACCCTGTTTCCTTTAACGGGAAAGTTCGTTTCCAATTGGAATTACCACTGGATATGGGAAAAGAAGACATTGAGAAGGCTGTGATGGAAGACGAGCGTACCGCTGGGCATATTGGCGATAAACAAGTACGAAAGATGATTGTGGTGCCCGGCCGTATCATCAATATTGTTATTGGCTAATTCAAAAAAGCCAACATACCTAAAGCGCGTCAAGCTCTTTTTTAAGCGACGCCATGTAAGATTTGTATGCGTCCATTCGCTCCCCTTCTAAAGGCTTCGCATCCGGAAGTTTTTGCTTGTAGGGATCCACTTGCTTGCCGTTCACCCAAAAGCGGTAGCAGACGTGTGGTCCAGTTGCTAGACCTGTAGATCCCACGTAACCAATGACATCTCCTTGTTTAACCCGAACACCATTCTTAATTCCGGGCTTAATCTTGCTCATATGCAAGTACTGAGTAGTGTAGGTACTGTTGTGCCGAACCTTAACATAATTACCATTAGCCGAAGTATACTTTGCTGCAATGATAACGCCGTCTGCCGTAGACATGATTGGCGTGCCCGTAGGTGCTGCATAATCCGTCCCCAAATGGGCTTTCCACCTTTTTTGAACGGGATGAAACCTTCTTCCACTGTATCTTGAAGATATTCTCGTGAAATTTAGCGGAGCACGGAGGAAAGTCTTTCTCAAACTTCGTCCATCCTCATCGTAATAGTCATTGAAACCCAATTCATTTTCATATGGAAATGCATAAAAGTCATTTCCCACATGAGTAAGATTGGCTGCGAGTATCCTTTTCAGCCCCACATAGATGGTATCATCTACGTATTCCTCTTCGTAAAGAACAGAAAAAGCATCGCCTTTTTGAAGCCTAAAGAAATCTATACTCCAGGCATACACTTCTACCAAGGACATCGCAAGGGCTTGAGTTCCTCCTGCTCGACCAACGCTTAGGTATAATGCGTCATCAATTGTGCCAGAAATGGCGCGCTGACGCACCTCCCTATGTTTTTCTACCTTTTTAGCGAAAATGGAATCCGTTAAGCCAATAATCCAATACTCAAATTTGCTTTCTGGATAAATAAAATACGCTGGAAACAATGAACTATCACCCGTAGCAAATTGAACTTCTACCCCAGCGCGAATCCTGCGTACATTAAAGTTATCTTCTACTGCTGCCGCAATTTGATAGATTTGTTTAGTACTGATTCCTCTCTTGCCCAGCAACGCGCCAAAACTTTCGCCAGACTTTACTTGATGCTGTTCAAATCTCAGGGTATCTGAAGGCAAGGTTAAGTAATAAGAAGGTTCTTTTTCAATTTGTTCCGTTGATTCTATCTGTGTAGCATCTTGAACTTCATTAGCTGAAATCACCCAAATAATCAACACTAAGAAAATGGATGCCACTGCTATCCATGCGATTTTTTTGGTACCCATTTAATGCGCTCCTTCTAATTCTGCCAATACTTCATGGACCCAACTTTTTCCCCATTCAGCTTTTTGCTGTTCTGTCCAAAGCTCTGGAAAGAATATGCGCCGTTGAAACCGCGGCGGGAGATATTTCTGCCAATTGGTCCCTCCTGTGGCAGGAATATCGGTTGGCTTTTTAGACAAATAGCGCACAGCTGTTTTATAATGTTGCAGCGGCCAATTGACGTTCACGTTTAAATCAAGTGCCCGAAGTGCATTTTTCACTTCAGCTAATTCCTCTGTATTCGCTTTACTTTGTAGCTCTTGAAATCGTTGCCAAATATTACAATGTTCGTATGCTTCCGCTGTAAAGAGCAGATCATCCCAATATTTTTCTATGAATTGAGTAGCCGTATATGCAGGTTTGCCAGTGTCTTCCACGGTAGCCCCGCTTTTCCAATAAATATGCTCCAATTGTTTTTCAATAGAAGCGTTATTAAGAGATTCTCGAAGATTCTCAGGCACAAGATTTATAAGTGGTGAACAACCCAGTTCTATAATGCGATATTGAACGCTTTGAAATCCTGAAGCTGGTGCCAGGGCATCTCTGAATGCCAAAAACTCTTCTTTCTTCATCCCCAGCTCCATCACGCCAAAACTTCCGCGCAAGGCGCCAAAGTAGCGATTGATTCGTTGTACCCGTTCTATAAATTCTGGGACGGTTGAATCCGACGACTTTGCAATAGCATCAATTTCAATTCGCGCTAATTTGAAATAAAGCTCTGTAATCTGATGGTAAATGATAAATATAGGCTCATCTTCTACCTCTGTAGTAGGGCGCTGTAAACTCAATAAAGTATCTAATTGGATATAGTCCCAATAGTTTTGAAAGCGCTGCAACTGCCAGCCATTTACATAGGTTTCGAAGTCTTGATCGGTCGCTTCAATTTTTGCTCTAAGCGCCTCAAGTTTACGCATTAATTCAGGACTCCATTCCATAACGGTTGCTCGTTGAGTTCATTCAAAAATAACTCGAATTATGCACTGTCTTAAGCGAAGTGCAAGAGGTTTTAAACGATTATGCTTTGGCCAAGGTAAACTTAAATTCAGTACCCTTGCCCTCCTCAGAATCCACTACAATAGTTTCATTGTGTCTATCAATGATGTGCTTGACAATAGAGAGACCCAGGCCCGATCCACCGGCATCTCTAGAACGTGCCTTGTCTACGCGATAAAATCGTTCGAAAACCCTACCTAAGTCTTTTTGAGGTATTCCAAACCCATTATCAATAACACTAAATTGTAATTTGGATTCGAGTTCGTCAACCACCAGTTTGACCTGCTTATTCTTATCACTATACTTTATTGCATTCACAATAAGATTATCTAAAACTTGCTCTATTCTAGCTGAATCGCAAAGAACTTCATCCTGTTCATCAACCTTGATTTCAACAGATATTTTAGCGTCATTTTTTCTAGCAAATGATTCAACGCCCTGAAGGGTATCTTCTATTAGAACGCCTAGTTGAACTGGTTCAAGTCGGATGTCGTACTGCCCAGATTCCACTTTTGAGAGGACATCCATATCTTTTATAAGTGAAGTCATGCGTTCAACAGACTTGGCTGCTCTTTTGAGAAACTTTGCTGCAATCTTAGGATCGTCTTTTGCACCATCCAAAAGGGTTAACACATACCCTTGTATGTTAAATATGGGAGTCTTCAGTTCGTGGCTTACATTACCCATGTACTCCCTGCGAAACTCTTCACGACTCTCTAATTCCTCCACAACCCGCGCTTGCTTTGCGGTCCAATCATCTACGGCCACCTCAAGCATTTCTAGTGTCATGGTTTTATTAGAGTTTATGTCAATAGATTCAATACCTCCAGCTACAATTCGCTCTTGGATACCACGAATTTTCAATGTTATATTTCTATAAATCGCGACCATTAAAAGCCCTAAAACCCCCAGAAAAAATAATAGTAACCAAATAATATTAGGTATAGATGGATTCTGGACTTTCAAATAGAATAACCCTATACCAAGTCCTGTAAATAGCAAAGCCAATACAAAAGATACAGGAATGAGTCGACCGAACTTCATCAATCTTGAGCCTCAAATTTATAGCCTACACCTTTTACCGTTTTTATGCGATCATCTCCAATTTTTTCTCGCAACTTTCTAATATGTACGTCAATTGTGCGACCACCAACAATTACAGAAGTGCCCCAAATTCTATCCATAATCTCTTCTCTTAAAAAGACTCTTCCTGGCTTACTTGCTAAAAGACTTAGTAATTCAAACTCCTTTCTTGGCAGGTCTAATACATTACCAGCAAGTTCAATATGATAGCGTTCTGGATCAATGGTCAAATCACCTAATTTCATGCGCTCCGGAACTTTCTGTCCTGCGGTTGGTCGTCTGCGCAAAAGAGCTTTTAGTCTAGAAATAAGCACTTTAGGTTTAACAGGTTTAGTAATGTAATCATCCGCACCTGCTTCAAAACCTGCCACTTGTGAATAATCTTCGCCTCGAGCAGTAAGAAAAGCAATGATAGTATGTTCTAAACTTGGGATTTTCCGGATTTGATCACAAGCCTCAATACCATCCATTTCTGGCATCATTACATCAAGTAATATCAAATCTGGCTTTACTTCTTTTGCGAGTGAGACACCTTCTATACCGCTTGAAGCAGTGTATACCTTGTATCCCTCATTTTTTAGATTGTATTCAACGATTTCAAGGATGTCCGGTTCGTCATCAACCAATAAAATCTTTGCTTTAGAAGCCTTCATAGTTCTGTTCAATTAATTAACCAAAGTTACATTTTCAATCGTTAAAATATCACAAGAGAAGCACCTATTTCAGCGGTTTACATTGCCTTTACAAAATCATAATAATCTCAAAACGAGGACTTACAGAAGGTTTAAGAATGCTTAACCTCCGATTAACATAGCTCCGTTTTGTTTGCAGTGTTAAAAAACAAGAAACAATAAAAATGAATTTCAACAAACTAATTACCATCGCAGCTGCTGCCTCACTGCTCGCATCATGTGGTGGAAACGGTGGCGGTCCAGTAGACCCAAACCTGAATCCATTAGAAGTAAACAAAGCTGGTGTTCTATCAGCGAATGAAACTTGGAGTGGAGATTCCATCTACGTTCTAAACGGTCGCGTTGTTGTTCCGGAAGGAATAGAACTTACCATTGAACCTGGAACGATTATAAAAGGTAAAGAAGGAGACGGCGCAAATGCATCTACTTTAATCATCGCGCAAGGTGGAAAGATTGATGCCCAAGGAACAGAAAGTGCTCCGATCATTATGACATCGATTTTAGACAACATTACCGTGGGCGATCAAGCAGGCACCAACCTAGATGAAACAGACGCAGGTCTTTGGGGCGGCCTAATCGTTCTAGGTTATGCACCCATTTCAGCGGATGCAGCCACTGCACTCATTGAAGGTCTTCCTGCAAATGAGGCCTACGCTGTGTATGGCGGTACAAATGCAGCAGATAATTCTGGTTCTATCCAATACGTCAGTGTTCGCCACGGCGGCACCTTAATTGGTGACGGTAATGAAATCAACGGAATTACGCTAGCTGGTGTTGGATCTGCCACAGTAGTTAACCATATCGAAGTAGTAGCAAACGTGGATGACGGCGTAGAATTCTTTGGCGGCTCTGTAAATGCGTCTAACATTGTTGTTTGGGCACAAGGTGATGATGCCTACGACATTGATCAAGCTTATTCAGGTACCATAGATAACTTCGTGTACATTGCAGGCCCAGATTCAGATCATGGCATGGAAGTAGATGGTCCAGAAGGCACAACTGGTGCAGGTTTTACTGCTACCAATGGAACCCTCTACGGCATGACTGCGGAGATTGCTGACTTCCGTGATTCAGCAATGGGTACCGTTCAGAACATCTACATCACAGGATTTGATGATGCAGGTGATTGGGAAATTGATGAAACGGGCGGTGCGTACAACTTCGAAAACGGTTTGTTGAACTTTGCCTCAATCGAAATAGACATGACCAATTATTCGGCAGGGAAAACGCTTGCTGAAGTATTCATGGATAAATCAGGCGCTATTTCAGCTTGGGACCCAACAACATTCGCTACAGTGGTTACTGCTCCTACAGTTGGTGCCGATGAAAGTAAACTTTCCTGGACCTATGCAGCAATGAAAGGTGCTTTCTAAGAGCAGGTAATTAACATAAAGTTAAAGGAACATTAAAAGGTTCGAGACATTGGTTTCGAACCTTTTTTCGTGTTTTGCACTTTGAAACGAAGAGTAAACTCTATGAAAATCAAAGCGCTATTTACTGCACTTCTTTTTAGTATTCTTTCGTACGCGCAGAATGGTATTGTCCGCGGAACGGTTTATGAGGACGAAACTGGTGAAGCTCTTTTTTATGCCAGTGCGCAAGTTCCTTCTGTTGGAGCGGTGGCTTTTACAGATTTTGACGGGAACTTTGAATTGAGCTTGGAACCAGGTACTTATGATTTGGAGGTCAGCTTTTTAGGTTTAGCTACTTTAACCATCTCTGGTGTAAAGGTTGAAGCAGGTAAGGTCGCTGCATTCGAAAACCTTCGCCTCATGCCTTCTACCAATGAATTGATGACAGTCACCGTTACAGCATCTGCTATGCGGAATACAGAAAGTGCCCTTTTAGACGTGAAAAAGAAGAGTGCTACGGTGATGGATGGTATATCCGCACAGAATTTCAAACGCGTTGGTGACGGAAATGCTGCCGCGGCTGTAACCCGTGTACCTGGTGTTAGTATTCAAGGGGGTAAATATGTGTTTGTTCGCGGACTAGGGGACCGTTACACGAAGACGCAGTTAATGCGCATGGATATTCCTGGATTAGATCCTGACCGTAACTCGCTGCAGATGGACATTTTCCCGACAAACATCCTTCAAAATATTGTGGTACTTAAAACGCTCACCGCAGATTTACCCGCTGATTTCTCCGGAGGTCTTGTCAACATTGAATTGGTCGATTTCCCAACTAAAAAGACACTGAATATTAGTTCTTCGTTGGGCTATACTCCCGGCATGCACCTGATTCAAGGACTGGGTCACCAAGGATCCATAACTGATTTCTTAGGATTCGATAGCGGTTTTAGAACCAACCCATTACCCAACCAATACATCTACAGCGGCATTCCAAACCCTGCTTTGGACGACCCAATAACCACAGAGCTTACCCAAAGCTTCGCTCCTGTTCTGGCGGCGCAATCGAGATTGATGCCCGTAAATGGCTCATTAGGTATAAGCGGCGGTAATCAAATGAAAAAGGACAATGGTAAGACCATTGGTTACAACGGTTCTTTCTCGTACAAGGCGAACACCAACTTCTATGGTAGTATGGGCGGCGACTCAACGCGCATGTACGAGCAGAACTTCTACCGCAAAGGAAATCTTCCTAACCAAT
>PXYR01000102.1 GCA_003023665.1 Bacteroidota bacterium | reverse complement strand
TACCTTATACTTTTTCACAACGAAGATTATTTGCTCGCTTAAATTTTGTCTTTTTTACTAAACCAACAGCATTAATAACAACTTGCGGAGCATTGCTTTCAACCAACACTTCGTCTTTGCTTTGGGATAGAGCACCTGTTAAGAACATATAAATGAATGCTACATTTAAAGATATAGTATACATTCCTGTGGTGAAAACTGCAATTCCTATTCCTACCAAGGCAAATCTGTAAATATTTACTGTAGGGTGATTATCTGCTACATTTTTAATTAATAAACGAATTTGCCTTAGGTAAATCACCGAAAGTATAGCCCCGAATAAAACACCTTCCGTCCTACATAACTCTAGTATTATATTATGTGCTCCAAAGCTTATTTCCTCTATAGAGCCGATTTTTGAAAGCAATAAGTTCAGCTTAATATTTATAATGTCAACAGAGGGGAAAAAGGAGCCTTGGTTAGAAATAGTGTCTAGTGCGCTTAACCAGAGTACGCCCCTGTCAACAAATAATTTCCCTAATATCACTTGAAAAAAACTAGAATCTCCACCATAATAACTATTGAGGTCTACCCCTTCAAAAGAATAAACTAAGGTTGGCGTCAGCAACAGTGTCAAGGCAGTGAAAATAATTGGAAATGCAACTATATAATTCGCCTTACGCTTTAATTTTTCTGATAAGATTTGAGGATAGACTTGAAGAAAATCCTCCTTCTTATAAACAAAATATAAGGCTACTAATAAGCCAAGTAATGCTGTAAACTTATAGCTTGAAAAATAAAATACCCGAACTGGTAGGTAACAAAGTAAGCTTAATCTGATATATATGCTATTACTAAAATCTATCTCTCGACGAAAGTACTTAAAAGCCATAAGTATAATAACCAACTCAACTAACCCTGTCATTCGAAACAGGATTTTAATGCTGTCATTAGGGATTACATTGGCCGTACTTAAAACAAGTAAAATAACAAATGGGAAAACAGTAAAATTCAACATTCTTCTTGTGACAATATCACTGTTTAATACCCCGTAGATAAGAAACCAAAAAACTATATAGTGTTCCAAACTTTGAAAGCCGCCTATAAAGCCATCGGATTGCAAGCGCATTACCAAAATAATAAGGTAAACTGGCAACATTAGGATTAAGGTAAGCCAAAGGTTAAAATAGCCTAACTCTTTAATCTTGGAAAGCCTACTCAGGCTAAAATAAACACAAACAAAACCTGCAAATACTGTGAGTATATTCCCATAAGAAAGCATTATGATTAGCCCTGGTACATTTTCTTCTTTCCGGCTTAACATGAGATAAAGTATGTACGGCATAAATAGGAATTTAAACGCCATTCCTGCGCCGTCTAGAAAAAGACCAAAGAGTATAGCAATGAGAATATGCAAATTTGCCTCACGATAATTAAATAGATATGCCCTATACTGTTCCATATCTATCTCTTGAAACTCAAGATTTTGAGCGAAATATTACGGATATCCAATAGTTTGCTTCTATCAAACAAGACAAGCTTGAGAAGGATAAATAACCATATTGAAATTGTCTTGAGCAGGTCGCGCAAAAGTATATTATCAAATGAAATAAAAACATGTTCTAACAAAAGCACGCCTACAGTAAACAATAAAATATTACTCAACAAAAAACCGAGAAGTTCCTCGTAAGAAAAGTTAATTGCACGATGAACTAAGGCGCTTTGAACAATTATATTCACTATCTGCGTCACTATAAACCAATGTAGAAAGAGATTAAAATTTCCGAATAATAATGGGACTAGTGAACTGAGCTCCACAAATCGCTTTATGTTATCATAAATGTACCCTTCTCTTACTTTACTCTTAGCTAAAATAGCAGATTTCACAACGCTATAATGCGTGTAAGTAACACCCTTAATTAATATACATTTAAAAATGAATATGGAACCAATCCATTTTTTCCCATAAAGAACAGTAATTATGGATTCTGCGGAAACATAACAAGTTGACGTTACAATAAGCACTACGGTCAACGCAAAATAATACACCTCCATAAAGCGTTTTTTGAATTCCACCTCGTCAATCTGAATACCGCTTAGGACCGGAAAAAGAAACTTGTTGATACTTGCCGATACACCGGTACTAAAAAAATCTAAAGCAGAATTAGCCTTCGAATAAAGACCCAGTTGAGTTATCGTAAAAGATTTAGCAATACTGAAGGTAAATAACTCTTTCAAGGTTCTGTTCAGCATTCCTGTAATAAAAGAATATTGAGCAATAGGCCTTAATCTATTTAATTCAGAAACTTTTAATTCAAGTTTTGGACGCCACATAGACTGTTTCCATAACAATAACGTGCTAATTGTTTCCCTTACTAGAAATTGAGCTACCAAGGCATAAACACCAAATCCTTGTATTGCTAATATTACCGCGAGAATTCCTGAAAATAATTGTGCAATTAGCTTTCTGATTGCAAGCGTTCTAAAGTTCAGTGTTTTTGTGAATAATGCCGATTGCACTTTTGCCGTGCCTTCAATCAAATTCAATATGGATAAAAACTGAATGATTCGCAGAAGCTCGGGGTTATCAAAATATTTGGCAAGGATTGGTGCACTGAGGAAAAGACACAAGGATGTGAGTATTCCTGTAAGTAGGTTAAGCGTAAAAATAGAATTGGCTGCAGAAGAACTAGCTTTTCGATCTTGTATGAGTGCTTCGCTAAATCCAAGTGAAACAAATGACCTTAGAACGGCTATTGCGCCCATAGATATGCCAACTAAACCAAAATCTTTTGGAGATAATAGTCTAGCAAGAATGATAGAAATAAAAAAAGAAGCAAATTGAGCACCATAAACCTCATATACAGACCATCTGAGTCCTTTTGTGAGTCCTAGTTTACTTTGGCTTTCTTTGGAAACATTGGACATAACTCATGGTGCAATACTCAAGAAAAGTGCGTCTTGAATAGATAAATATCATTCATTGTGATAACCGTAGCCACCATAACCGCCATAGCCGTAGCCGTAGCCGTAGCCGTAAGCCCCTGCTCCTTTAACATCGTTTAAAAGAATTCCTACGTTGGAAACGTTGTTGTTTTCATACTGGTCGTTAATGAATCCAAGCAACTCACGTGGTGTGTAATTAAATCTAGTAACGTAAACCGTTCCGTCAACTTTAGGAAGCATTTGTAAAGCATCTGCAACAAGACCTATAGGCGGTGTGTCCAAAACAACCACATGATAATTTTCTTTTAGTAAGTTAAGAAAGTCATCATACCTAGTTCTTCCTAATAATTCAGCCGGATTAGGTGGAATTGGACCAGATCCAATAACATCAAGATTATTAACACCACTATCCTGAATAATTTGAGGTAACTCTAGGGAAAAATCTGTGAGATATGAACTTAGACCAATGCTGCTTTCAAGATCAAAATTCTTGAGGATTTTTGGCTTGCGTAAATCAACCCCTACTAGACACGTTTTAAGCCCAGACATGGCAAGGGTAGAGGCTAAATTTGATGAAAGAAATGTTTTCCCCTCACCTCCTATTGAAGAAGTGACCATAATTAGTTTTCCCGACCCACTAGAAGCATTTTTAAAATCATCGATGATGAAGTTTAAATTGGCCACAATACCCCTAAAAGATTCTGTAACGACGGCCTTTGGCTTTTTGACCACAATCAGGCCGTCTTCTTTTGAGTTTCCAATTGCCCCTAAGATGGGTATAGGGGTCATAACTTCAATGTCTTTTCTACTTCGAATTTTATTATTAATAGAATCCAACACGATGACTACAACAATCGGTAAAGCCATTCCAATTAATAAGCCTATAAGGAGGTTTCTACTTCTATTTGGTGAAATTGGTCTTTGGAATTCTGCAGTTGCGCTATCAATTACCTGAGTATCCGGCAGATTACTAGCTTGAAGGATTCCAGCCTCTGCTCTCTTTTCAAGCAACATCTCATATTGCCTGCCGTAAGTTTCATACCGGCGCTGAATATTGATAAATTGCTGTTCCTTTGCAGGCAGTGTAGTTATTTTTTGTTGGAATTCTAAAAATCTGTTTTGAATGTCTACCTCCAGTACTTTCATGTGCTCTAGGGCGTTGTTCGCCCCCTGAATCAAAGCCTCACGAGTATTGGTGATTTCATTTTGTAAATTTTGAACCCTTGGGTTATCTGAACTCAACATTAAACGTGAATTGGTTAACTCACCATTCAAACCAACTAACTTTTCAATAAGTGTAGATACAACAGGATCCTCAATGCCATTTAATGGAGGTAAAGAAAGTTCTCTAAGCTGAGTGTTCTTTTGTAAAAAATCAATAACATAAGTGTAGTAACGTTGGAGAAGCAAGTTTTCCGTTAGCTGCTGGTCTATATCACTGATCTGAGCCAACAATTCCTGACTCTCAGCGCCTAAGTCAATGATCAAGTTTTGTGCTCGAAAAGACTCCAAATTCTTCTCTGAATTCCTTAAATCACCGATAATTCCATTTATTTGCTCGTCAATAAAAAGAAGCGTGTTTCGTGCTCTCTCATTCTTACGTTCAAGCTCATGTTCTCTTAATGTTTCAACCGTTGTATTTATTAAATCAGAGAGTTTAAATAGGTTGTTGCCTCTCGCGGAAAGTCGCATTGTAGTGGAATTTGCCTTTGCAGAAATGTTGACGTTTAATGATTTACGATTATTATGAGCAATACTTGAAATGGTATTAAAAACAATACCTAATCTTGCGCCAACACTAAGATTAAAATTGGCTGTTTTTTGAATCTTGAACCTATATCCTCTTCCTTCTATCCATTGATTGTATTGATAGCGTCCAGAAGGATACGTTGCCGAATCTAATCGAATACTATTCTCGGTTTGGTAATCATAAACCATAGAAGCGGATCCTTCTTGATCTGTTGAAATTATAAATCCATTGTTATCTTCTTCTATGAAAAATGGAACCTTGACGATTTGGTAATGATTTCTATCAAATTCAACCTTTATTGGTGAATTTTCATACAATTCTATTTGAGCTAAGCGACCTACTTGAAAATAATTGACTTCCCACTTCAATTTGCGTGCTGCGCTCTTATTCAGCTCTACACTTTTCAGAACCAGCTCCTTTACGTCCAATTTATTTTCACCAAACGTATTGACAACCAAAGAAACGCCACTTCTGGCCAAGGGGTTTTCAACTTGTTCTACATTTAATACTGCTTCAAGTTCGTAGACGTCACTTTTATAACGATTTAATACAAATGCAATAGTTAAACCAATCAATCCCCCGGCCAAAATAAGAGGCCATTTCCGAATTATCGCAAACGCTAAATCTTTTATATCAAACCGATCCGCGGGAACAACCAATCGTTGGTTACCATTTTCTTTCATGAATTCAAATGCATTATATGCTTTATTCTCATTGCAAAATACACTTTATAAGTTACGGATAAGGAATGTTCTTAAAAGAATGAAAACATAATAATTGAGGGGCTCATCTAACGTAGGAGCCTACCCTGAATTTCTTCAAAAATTGCCTTGAGATTTTGCATTTCCGCTTTTTTTATCCCAACGGTGTTAAACATCAATTTTTTAGAGTCTTTATGGTAGATTATTACCTGATGGCGCTCCATTTTTAGCCTATTTATAGTTTGAATTGGTATGGCGAATTCAACGCCTCTTCTTTTCTTCCAATTGCTAAACACAGAAAATTTTGAGTAATACAACACGTTGTCTTCGACTTTAATCCACCAACCTATCTTTGAATTGGCAATACTCAATAATACTGCGCCTAGTGCAGATAGAATAAAAAAAGGCAGGTCCCATAACTGTATCCAGGATATGTTAAAGGGTATCAATGCTACTAATCCAGGAATAAGCAAAACAAATCCAATAATGGCTATAATCCGTGGCTCTTTAATGGCGCTAGAATCCATTTTAGATTTGTTGGAATTAGAAGGTTTGTGCGTACTCCGGATATCTCTTTTCACTAAAAAAGTTTGATTTGGTATGTGAAAGTTACAAGTGAGATTTTGAACTACAAAATCAAAAGCTACCTAACTAAATAGAGATATGAAATGCATAATTATTCATCTACCGAAAGAATTCAGAAATTCCGTTCTCGATACGCTGCCACTCTTCTTCTGTTAGGTTTGATCCTGACGGAAAACATAGACCGTAATAAAATAAGTCTTCACATACAGTGCCCCCGTAATAGCTAA
>PXYR01000010.1:8416-22430 GCA_003023665.1 Bacteroidota bacterium | reverse complement strand
TTAAACAAGCCAATAGAGCCTGTAGCCGGAACGTGAATTCCCCCACAGAGTTCTATGGAAGATCCAAACTTAATTGCCCTAACCGTATCACCGTATTTTTCACCAAATAAAGCCATTGCACCCATTTTCTTTGCTTCAGAAATTGGGATATTACGGTATTCATCAAGCGCATAATTTGCTTGAATTCTCTCGTTCACAATTGCTTCTATTTGGTCCAATTCTTCCTGACTCACTTTTTGAAAGTGAGAAAAATCAAAACGCAGGTCACTTGGACGAACCAAAGAACCCTTCTGCTCCACGTGATTACCTAAGACCTCCCGTAGCACCTCATGCATAAGGTGAGTTGCACTATGGTTCTTTGCTGTTGCACTCCGGTCATTGACATTTACTTTCGCCTTCCAAGTACCCCCTAAATCTGTAGGAAGCGTATCGGAAAAATGAACAATCACCCCATTCTCTTTCTTGGTATCGGTTACGGTTATAATTTGATTCTCTTGCACTAGAGTACCTGTATCACCAACCTGACCTCCACCTTCAGGATAGAAAGGAGTCATGGAAAATACCAGTTGATAGAACTCCTTTTTCTTAGTGCTCACCTTCCGGTATCTAGTAATACGAACATCTGCTTCTGTATAGTCGTAACCTATGAATTCTTCTTTATCATCCTCTTCCAACTCTATCCAATCCTGAGTACTGAGTTTTGTTGCAGCACGAGAGCGTTGCTTTTGATTAGACATCTCCTCAGAAAAGCTGTCCATATCAACTTTTCGGCTGTTCTCGCGCATGATTAGCGCAGTCAAATCGATTGGAAAACCGTACGTATCGTATAATTCAAAAGCTCTTTTGCCGTCTAAAACCGGATTGTTGGTTGACAAAAAGTCTTCCAACTTGCCTAGCCCTTGGGAAAGCGTCTTTAGGAAGCTCTGTTCCTCCTCCTCAATGACCTTTTCTACAAGAGCTTGTTGCGCACTGAGTTCTGGAAAAAATTCGCCCATCTCATCTTCCAATGTAGCCACCAATTGGTGCATGAAAGGAGATTTTAGATTCAAATATGAATATCCATAGCGTATGGCTCTTCTTAGAATGCGACGAATGACATAACCTGCACCAGAGCTTGCTGGAAGCTGCCCGTCAGCAATGGCAAAAGCCACTGCCCTGACATGATCTGCTATGACTCGCTGGGCAATATCTGTTCCTTCAGAAGATCCGTATTCAAATCCTGAAAGAGCAGAAATTTTAGAAATTAACGGGGTGAATACATCCGTATCGTAATTGGACTGTTTGCCCTGCAATGCCATACAAAGTCGCTCAAAGCCCATTCCAGTATCAATGTGTTGGGCCGGCAAGTTTTCCAAATCACCGTTAGCGCGACGATTGAATTGCATGAAAACCAAATTCCATATTTCAACAACTTGAGGGTGGTCTTGATTCACTAAAGAGGCACCGCTTATTTTTTTTCGCTCATCGTCACTTCTCAGATCAATGTGAATCTCCGAACAAGGACCACAGGGTCCAACTTCGCCCATTTCCCAAAAGTTATCTGCCTTTGAACCGTTGAGGACCCTATCGCTAGGTACATATTTATTCCACAACTCAGCAGCTTCCTCATCTCTTGGAAGGCCGTCGTTTGTATCACCCTCAAAAACGGTAACGTATAGTCGGTCCTTCTCTAAACCATAAACATTAGTTAATAAATCCCATGCCCAACCAATTGCATCCTCCTTGAAATAGTCGCCAATGGACCAATTACCGAGCATTTCGAATAAAGTGTGGTGATAGGTATCGTGCCCAACTTCATCCAAATCATTGTGCTTTCCGCTAACCCTTAAACACTTTTGTGTATCCGCAATTCTGGCATTCTTTGGAGTTGCGTTTCCTAAGAAAAAGTCCTTGAACGGGTTCATACCCGCATTGATAAACATCAATGTAGGGTCGTCCTTATTGACCACTGGTGCTGAAGGCACAATATCGTGTCCTTTTGATTCGAAGTACTGTAAGAAGGTCCGTCGTATTTCTTTCGAAGTAAGCATATTGTGAATTCTCTTTTGGAGTGCTACAGTTAAGTGTTTATCTAATTTTGTTTCTTTGTGGCACAATATTGGTGTCAAAATTGCGTCATAGCAAAAATAACGCACAAAGTATGGCTAAAGTAAAATACACATATGATTCTAAAACACTGTCTTACAAAAAGATAGAACGGAATTGGAAGCAAAGAGCAAAAGAGGCGGCCTTATTTAGCATCGCAGCAGCAGCATTTGGCTTCGTTTTTTACACAGCAGCTGATCTCTGGTTTGAAAGTCCTAAAGAACGGAAAATGAAACGTGAATTGGATAATATGGTTATTCAATACGACCTTATGAACGGAAAATTAGAGCAATTATCTAGTGTACTTCAAGACATTGAAAAGCGTGACGATGAGATTTATCGCACCATTTTTGAGGCGGGTCCGATTCCTCAAGAAGTTCGCACCGCAGGATTTGGTGGTGCCAATCGCTATAAAAATCTAGAGGGCTTTTCAAATTCTGAACTTTTGATGGATACTCGTCAAAAATTAGATAAAGTGGCCAAACGGGCCTATGTTCAAAGTAAAAGCTTTGATGATGTTGTAGAAATGGCTCGGAATAAGGAACAGATGTTAGCATCTATTCCCGCGATACAACCAGTAGCGAATAAAGATTTGAAGCGCATGGCTTCTGGCTATGGTTATAGAATCCACCCTATTTATAAAGTACGTAAAATGCATTGGGGCACTGACTTTTCCGCACCAAAGGGAACGCCCATTTATGCCACAGGCGACGGTAAAGTCACCACCTATAAACGAAGTCGTTCAGGTTACGGTCGTCACATTGTGATAGACCATGGCTTTGGTTACCAAACTTTGTATGCGCACATGAATGAAATTGAGGTAAGAAGAGGTCAAAAAGTAAAGCGTGGTGATTTGGTAGGATACGTTGGTTCATCAGGTTCTTCTACTGCGCCACACCTTCATTATGAAGTCATTAAAGACGGTCGAAAAATCAATCCGATTAACTATTTCTTCAACGACTTAAGTGCTGAACAATATGAGGAAATGCTTAAGATTAGTTCACACTCTAATCAAAGTTTCGATTAATAAGCAATTGTTCATACCTTCATAGTATGAATCAACTGCCGGATAAACTTTATTACTCAATTGGGGAAGTTGCTGCTCATTTTGGACTAAATACGTCAAATCTGCGCTACTGGGAACGTGAATTCAAGCAACTCAAACCCAAAAAGAATTCTTCTGGTAAGCGCAAATACTCCAAAGAAGATGTAGCAGTGATAAGCGCAATTAATCATTTAGTGAAAGATCGCGGATTCACTATAGATGGTGCTAAAAAACACCTCAAAGAAGAAGGCAAAGCCGCTGTGCAAAAAGTGGAGGCTTTGGAAAAATTGGGCTACATAAAATCAGAATTACAAAAAATACTGCGCACGATGCAGGCAGATTAAATCCTAACCTATAAATAAATCAAAATGAAAAAATCAACAGTCACCTTACTTGTAGTTGTTGGAATCCTAGTTGTCTTAGTCGGATGGATAGTTGGGGCTTACAATGGACTCGTTACCTTGGATGAAGAAACTAACGGCAAGTGGGCGCAAGTGGAAAGTGCTTATCAGCGCCGTGCTGACCTTATCCCAAATCTTGTGAATACAGTTAAAGGATATGCCGATTTTGAAAAAGAAACCCTTACTGGCGTAATTGAAGCACGTTCAAAGGCAACAGGAATTACCGTAGATGCAAATAACTTAACCCCAGAGGCCATAGCGAATTTTCAAGCAGCGCAAGGTCAATTGAGCGGTGCGCTTTCTAGATTGCTAGTTACTGTAGAACGCTACCCGGATTTAAAGGCAAATCAAAATTTCTTAGGTCTACAGAGTCAACTAGAAGGAACTGAAAACCGCATAAAGATTGAGCGCGATCGATTTAACACAAGCATCAAAAACTTCAATTCAACCATTCGCAAATTTCCAAAAACCATCATTGCTTCAAGTTTTGGCTTTGAGAAAAAAGGTTATTTCGAAGCAGATCAAGGAACCGAGAATGCCCCAGAAGTTTCCTTTTAATGAGTGATTATATACGCTCATTACTCTCAGAAGAACAAGAGCAAAATTTAGTAGACGCAATTACCCAAGCCGAACTTCAGACATCAGGGGAAATTCGGATTCATCTTGAAAAATCAACTGGGAAATACTCGGCAGAAAATCGAGCCAAGCATTGGTTCGGAAAATTGCAAATGCATAAGACTGCAGAAAAAAACGGAGTTCTTTTTTACTTGGCAATTCAAGATCGCAGGCTTGCGCTATGGTCAGGCGAAGGAATCAATGAAAAAGTACCCGACAACTTTTGGCAGGAAATTATTGATGTAATGATTGCTGAGTTCAAAGAAGGACATTTCTCAGAAGGACTTATTGCTGGTGTTGAAAAAACAGGTAAAGCCTTAGGAGAGTTCTTTCCAAGAAAAAATGACGATGTAGACGAATTGTCAAATGAAATTTCAAAAGGTTAACCAATGAAATACTGGATAATATATTTGGTCATGCCTTTTGGGCTATTCGCACAAAACGCACAAGATTTATTGGATACCCCAATACCCAATAAATTAGTATCCGATTTTAGCGATATTCTTTCGCCACAAGAAGAGGCTTATCTAGAAAATTTGTTGCTTGATTATGCAGATACTACCTCTACCCAAATCTCAATAGTTACCGTTGCTACAACTGGCGGTGACAATATCAATCTGATTACCGCGGAGATCGCTGCAAAATGGAAAATCGGTCAGGAAGGTAAAGACAATGGATGCCTTATTATGGTAGCCTCCGGTGACAGAGAAATCTCCATTCAAAATGGATACGGTCTTGAACCTTATCTAACAGATTTCACCACCAAACAGATTATTGAAACTGATATTCTACCTTATTTCAAGCAGCAGGATTATTACAATGGACTCCTTGCCGGTTCAAAATCGATTTTTGAGGTTTTACAGGGCACCTATGAGGGAAACGGCGGTAGGAACTCTGGAAGTAGTTCAGGAAAGAAAAATTTCGGAAAACTTCTTGTTCTTATCATTTTCATCCTTATTTATTTAAGCCGAAGCAACAAAGGCGGTGGCGGTCGTAGCGGAGGATTTAGGGTTGGACCATTGTGGTGGCTACTAAGCTCCGGCGGCTATACAATGAGAGGCAGAGGTCACTCCACAGGTGGATATGGAAGAGGTGGTGGATTTTCTGGTGGCGGGTTTTCCAGTGGCGGTGGATTCGGCGGTTTCGGCGGCGGTGGTTTTGGCGGCGGTGGCGCATCCGGATCCTGGTAGTTGGAAAAAATATCCCCTAGCTACAATTCAACCAGGGGATACTTTAATGCTTAAAATTCAAAGGTCAGACCCGTCATTATATTGAAGGTTGCCTGAGCGTAGTAATACGCAAAATCTCCCCACATGTATCCGTTGGCAGCATAAGATGTATTGCCAAGGTTTCTGAACTCAACAAAACCCGTGACTTTTTGTCTATCATCGCAACTCCATGAATAAGAGGTCCTTGCATTGATAATATGGTATGCCGGTAGACTATGTGCCTCAAGCCCTTCGTTCGACATATACTGCTTGCCAACATATTGGTTCCAAAGTGTGGCCTCAAAGCCCTTCTTTGCGTAGGTCAGACGAGCACTAGCTACTGCGCCTGGTGAGAAAGCAATTGGCGTATTGTCCAAAAAAGACGATATAGGATCACTTACCCAGTTCACATTCTCATTTTGACTCAATGCAACATTGGCCGTAGCTGAAATCACCGAGGATAGCTCATACGCACCGGTAAACTCCAAACCCTGGCGGAAGCTCTGACCCACATTCTCACGAATTGGGTAGCCCTGCGCATCAATAGCACCTGTGAGTACCAATTGATTCTGGTACTGCTGACGGTATGCGTTCACATCAAAAGCCCACTTCTCTCCTGAGTTACGGTAATTGAATTCCATATCCAACATCCGCTCCGCCTGCAATGCATTGGCATCATCGGCATACTGCAAATCTGTACGGTTCGGCTCGCGGTGACCAACACCGGTATACGCTCCGAAAATTTGATTCCCGCCAAGGTTGTAAGTCAAACCTACCTTTGGATTAAAGAAGTTAAACGTGCGGTCAAAGTTTGCCGGTCCAGTTGCTGAGCCACCTGTTGAGCTGTGGTTCACAAAACGGTATTGTGCATCTGCATAGACCAAGATGTTATTATTGATCAAAGCATATTTAGCATATACATTCGCATCGTCTTTGATGGCGTCACCGGTATAGTAATCATCGTCAAGTGTGCTTACGTTGGGATTATTTGCCCAAATCACTTCGCCAAAGTGTGCGCCCTCATAACGGTGCACCCCACCGCCCAGTTGAATTCGGTGGTTAACGGTGGAATACGTCCATGAAGAAGTTGCTCCATAGAAATCGTTGTCCAACCACTTCCGTGTAACAACATCACCAAAGACTACTGTATCCATTGCCGAAAAATAATTGGCAATTCCAAAATCAGCAAAAGCGAATCCCTGATTGTACTCTTCATAATAGCCCGCACCTGCAGTGTGGTGTAATGCTGCTGCGAATGTTCCACCAAAGAGGTTTGAATAACGGTAGTGCAACTGTGTGTGCTCCTGACCATAGTTATCTACTTGATCGTCATAGGTTCCTATTACACTCCAAGTGTCGTCATACAATGCACCTGCAGCGTTGAATTGAGGAAAAGCATCTGGACCGTACATTGTGGTTGAATCGATACCATACCAAGCTTGGTACGTACGTTCACCGCCGCCAAATCTTATAGCTTCCATATAATGACCACCTCCAGCAAAACCGGCGCTTACATAGTAGGATTGTAAATCTGAAGAAGCGCGCTCAACGTACCCATTTGAGGTGATTGATGAAATACGAGTATTCATCCAAAATCCACTTGCTGAAACACCCGTACTTGCTTCCATAGTTGCACGCTGGGTTCCATAGGATCCTACACCCAAAGTGATGCGACCGCCTTTTTCACCAGCACCCAAGGTGCTTAGGCCCAAGCTAGCGCCAAATGCACCAGAACCGTTGGTAGAAGTCCCAACACCTTTTTGCAATTGGATGGCGTTTGTTGAAGACATGAGGTCTGGTGTGTTCACCCAGAACACACCGTGGCTTTCGGCATCATTCATGGGTATACCATTCACAGTAACGTTGATACGCGTAATGTCTGAACCACGAACACGCATGTTGGTGTATCCAACACCATTACCAGCATCAGAGAAACTAACTACGCCTGCGACATCTTGTAAAACGTAAGGAAGATCGCGACCGGTGTTCAGCGCTTCAACGTCCTTTTCCGTTAGGTTGATCTGTGCGATTGGGTCATCTTTTTGCGCCCAAGTACCCAGTACATTCACCTCGTTAAGTTCCACTTTTGGAAGAAGTAAAATGTCTGCTTTGACCGAATCGGCCTTTTCTTGTGCAGTAGCTAAAAGCGAAAGTGCTACGCTAGCTGCAGTAAACATGATTTTTTTCATGATTTTTTGGTTGTTAAACCACGTCAAGGGGCAACAACGTGTATTACACAATTATTGCTTATTGTTCCTTGGCAGCATTACCTGCCCAGGTTCTATGGGTATAATCTCAGCCTGTAGGTTCGAAAACTTTCTAGGCACCCCTTTGAGACAAGGCAAATGTATAGTACCTTTTTTGATAATTAAATAGTATGAGAAAATTTATTGAGATAAGTGGATATATTGGGTTCTCCGCTTTGGCGCTTAGCGTAGTTTTTAAGTTTTTGCATTGGATAGGGGCACCAACACTTCTTTTAATTGGCACCGTAAGTACTTCGCTCTTTATTGTTCTCTGGACCATAGAGAAAATAAGAAAGCATAGTTAAGAGTTCATTACCTCTTCTTTAAGAACTTAATGCCTCATCTTTCACGATACAAACGTTCCGCAATTGACTTTGGCTTAAGTCTTATTTGTTCGCCCTTATAGGGTTGCTGACCTATTTTGAAATCATTGTATTTGTAAAGCTTCTCCATTGGAACGGCATATTGTTGACTTATCGCTCTCATTGTAGTTCCCTCTGGCGCAACCATAAATTTTTGTTTTACGCGACCTTTTTTGTAATCAATATAAATGGCTTCACCGGCATGAAATACCGTTTGGTATCCGGCATCATTCATATCAAGTAAGACTGCTATGCGCATGTGTAATGAATCTGCAACGGATTCTATGGATTCTCCGTGCTGAAGGATAATGTATGGGGTTGTATTTTCATGACGTTTTAGCCTATGAATCAAAAACTTTCGTTTGGATTTTTTAACCACCTTTCCTTTTTCATTGACAGTAGGGCCAGTAACCTTAGTTACTACTGTGTCCTCTGATACAAGCAACGGAGTGGATAATGTGAAGTCAAATCTGTGTAGATTTTCATCCTCTATAATCCGAATTAATTTATCTGCATAGTCAGGTGCTGTGGCATACCCAGCCTTTTTAAGTCCTTTTGCCCAGCCGCGATAGTCTGTCAATTCTAAGTCAAATAAAAATTCATACCTAGAACCCCGAACTAAGAAATCAGTGTGATCTTCATAGCTATGACTGGGATTATCATAGGCACGAAAACACTCTCCCTGACTATCATCATCATGAAACACCTTTTTGCCTTCCCAAGTACCGTGACATTTTATTCCAAAATGATTGTTTGACTTCCTAGCCAATTCACTTTGTCCATTACCGCTCTCCAAAATGCCTTGCGCCAAGGTAATAGACGCGGGAATGCCGCTCCTATTCATTTCATCTACTGCGATCTGTGAAAATTCTTGGATATACTCTTTACGAATATTTGTTTGTGCACTTACTTGGCAAGTACAAAGAAACGTAATAAGCAGATTTAAGAAACGATTCGTTAACATTGAAACTCATATTTGACTACAAATTGCATCTTCCTTTTCAATGTTTTTTCTTTTTGATGGACGAGTTATTAAAAAAATGGGGGCTAACTCCCACAAAATCAAAAAATGAAATTGTTAATAACGCTTTTTGGGTAGGTAGTAAATGAGCAAATCGATTTGGTAGTTTAGAAATAAGTCTAAACAAAACACATACGCAATGAGTACTAACGATTTCGGAATGGACGATTCTTTCGCAGACTTCGTCCAAGAATTAGAGCAAGCAGAGCAACCCAAAGCCTGCAGTATTGACAATCCAGAATGCGAAGCTTGCGGTAGCTAATTTACAACTGCATTATACATAAAGAGCCCTGTAGCGCGCCGCGCTACAGGGCTCTTTAGTTTAAAGCAAATAGGTAAACCCTACTCCAAAATAATTGCTCCAGCCGTTGATTTCATATTTGAAACCCAAGGCATTTATGCTGCCGTCCCAACCGTACCACTGAATATCCAATCCAATAGGTATGGTAAAAACGTTCACTGGATTCTCAGGGTCTAAAAACAGTAAATCTATAAAACCCGTCTTTTCTGCTTCATCAGCACCAGTCATATAGCCAAAGCCAACATTTAAAAAAAAGTCCAAAAAGTCACCTTCCCAAAGTTTTCCGAATCTGACTTTAGCCGCAGAAAACCTACCAATATTGTAATTGTACTGAGGCAGTCCAACGTATGTTCCAAATGCACCGTTCCGAACATATGAGGTAGAAAATGAGATAACCCCACCATTCTTCACATCATACAAATAACCTCCTAATTCATATTCTTCACCCAATATAAATGCAGAAGGATCTGTCAAAAGCGTGTGATAACCTGCAAGAATGCCCATATCTATCTCATCCAAAACTAGTTTTGCTTGCGCCTTTGAACAAACAGGTGCTAAAGCAAATAAAAAGACAAAGGATAAAACACGCATTAAAAAAGAATTTGTTTGGTGAATATCAGAAAAACTATGCCAAAAAAGAAGCCACTCTTTTGAAGTGGCTTCTTGCAATCTTATTTTTTAATACCTGTAATGCTCAGGCTTAAATGGACCTTCTACGGTTACTCCAATGTAATCGGCTTGGTCTTTACGAAGTGTTTCCAATTCTACTCCAATCTTTGCTAAGTGCAAAGCAGCTACCTTTTCATCTAAGTGCTTTGGAAGCGTGTAAACCTTGTTTTCGTACTTATCACTATGCAACCATAACTCTAGTTGCGCCAACGTCTGATTCGTAAAACTATTGGACATTACAAATGAAGGATGACCCGTTGCACAACCCAAGTTTACTAATCGACCCTCTGCTAAAACAATAATTTCATTGCCATCAACATTATACAAATCGACCTGAGGCTTGATCACTTTCATGGTTTCTCCATAAGTCTCGTTCAACCATGACATATCAATTTCGTTATCAAAGTGGCCAATGTTACATACAATGGTTTTATCGTTCATCATTCGGAAGTGTTCTTCACGAATAATGTCTTTATTACCGGTTGCAGTAACTACTATTTGAGCGCGTGGTATAGCGTTTTCCATGCGCTTCACTTCAAAGCCATCCATTGCAGCTTGTAATGCACAAATTGGATCAATCTCGGTAACAATAACTCTAGCACCTGCACCTCTTAAAGAAGCAGCTGTTCCTTTACCTACATCGCCATAACCCGCAACTACAGCAACCTTTCCTGCAATCATCACATCCGTTGCACGACGAATCGCATCAACAGCTGATTCCTGACAACCGTACTTGTTATCAAATTTGGATTTGGTAACTGAATCGTTCACATTTATTGCTGGCAGCACTAATGTTCCGTTAATTTCACGCTCATACAAACGGTGAACACCCGTAGTAGTTTCTTCAGATAATCCTTTGATGCCAGCCACCAATTCTGGAAATTCATCAAATACCATATTTGTCAAATCACCACCGTCATCCAAAATCATATTTAACGGCTGACGATCCTCACCAAAGAATAAGGTTTGTTCAATACACCAATTAAATTCGTCTTCATTCATGCCTTTCCATGCATAAACCGGTATACCTGCCGCTGCTATTGCCGCTGCCGCATGATCTTGGGTAGAAAAAATATTACATGAAGACCACGTAACATCTGCACCCAATTCCACTAATGTTTCTATTAAAACCGCCGTTTGAATGGTCATGTGAAGACATCCTGCAATACGCGACCCCTTCAATGGTTTGCTTGCTCCATACTCCTCACGAAGTGCCATTAAACCTGGCATCTCAGCTTCGGCCAATTTGATTTCAGTTCGGCCCCAATCGGCCAATGACATATCCTTAACTTTGTACGGAACGTATTGTATTGTTGAACTCATAAAGTGATTAAATTTGCTGCAAAGATATACAACACAAGCGTCTTACAAACAGTTCAGTCCATGTTGAGTTATCCGTTTAAATTTCTGTCTAGCAGTATTCGTGTTTCAATCAATCCCACTTATCATGAGGCAGACATTATTGACCAATTTTGTTCAATAGATGCGCATCGGTATTCAACATTTACTAACCCGAATAAAAAGAAGGAGTTTGTATTTAGTCGTGCCGCGCTATTACAAGCTTGCGGTAGTATTTCAGAAATAAAATATGAAGGCAATAAACCAGTAATTGCGAATGCTTTTATCAGCCTTAGTCATTGTAAGGCGGGTACTGCAGCATGCTACAGCGACAAGCTTGAGGTTGGTATAGACATTGAAGTTGAACGAAAAAATATAAAACGTATAAGTTCAAAATTCACTTCACAAAAAGAAGTGGAAAAATTCAAATGTTCAGAGCAAGATGCTATTCAGTTCATTTGGGGAATTAAGGAAAGTCTATTCAAACTACACGGATTGGGGGGTATTGATTTCAAAGAAGATTTGGACATAGTCTCTTTTGAATGGAATGAAACTACAAAACAAGGATGGGGAATGGCATGGATTCGCAAGGTATGTGCCAACCGACCTTATCAAATGCAATGTTTAGTCCAGGTTGCTAAAATGGGAAAGCACTATATCTGCATGGCATCCCACAGGAGAAAAATGAATCCTTTCACTTCATTACGTACACAATTAAGAGAGTGGGAACCAAGCGATGCACCCTGGCTTTATGAGCTCAATTCAGACCCTTCAGTTACCCGTTATACTGGAAATGCTGGCTTTTCAGATGAAAAAAGCGCCCTTGAAATCATTCATTCTTATCCTAATTATCAGCGGGACGGCTACGGTCGTTGGATCGTTATAGATAAAGCTTCCAAAAAACCCATGGGCTGGTGTGGACTAATAAATAATCGCTGGGGCATAGATTTAGGTTTTAGGTTTTTCAAAGAATATTGGGGAAAAGGTCTTGCCACAGAATGCGCATCGGCCACAATGGAGCAAGCAAAAAAACTACAACTCAGACGCCTCATTGGCCGTACATTATCACCCAATATTGGAAGTTGGATGGTTCTAGAGAAAATAGGCATGAAACGATTTGAAAGCACTTCTATTGAAGAATTTGCCTCTGACTACAACCTAGAACCTCAAGACTTGAAATTGTGGAAGGGACAAATGTTGTTCATGTACAAAATTGATTTGTAATGCATTTTGTTTTCACAGGAACTGAGAGCACGTTTAAAAGTACTATTGCAAAGAAGATAGCAATGCATTTTAATTTGTTGTACATCCCGGAATTTGCACGAACGTACCTTGAAGAAATCTCACCAAACACGCAGATAAACCCAATAGCAAGGAAAGATTATAATCTCATTGAAGAAGGTCAATTAGCACTTTTGTCTTCTCAAGGTTATTTTGATTCGAACCAACCTAAAGTATTCGATACCGACGGCACTGTTTTGCATATATGGAAAACTGACAAGTTTGATGACATTGACTATAAACTACTGAATATACCTAGTCACATTATCTATTTCTTATGCTATCCAAATGTTGAAGGCGCATATGACCCTTTGCGGATGGACTTGGAAAGACGAGATGTTCTACATGAACAATATGTAAACGTTTTAAAAGAGCTGCCTAACACAACCATTCATCTTAACCAAGAAACACTTGAAGAGCGAGTAACATTCGCCACAACAGAGATTGAGCGACTCTTAAACGACTCGATTTAGCTTTTCATTAATCATCTGTCGTGCACTATTCCACTTTTGAAACTGAACCATGTAGTAGTCGTAGTCTGCACTTTCCATCTTTAGATAGTCCTTTAGGGCGTGAAGTTTTCGCTCAACATGGACGTATTTCATTCTCATGGTGGTCTCTCTTACTAAAGTGAAAATAGTTTTCTTTTCCTCTGGTAAATAAATGTCTTTCGACTTCCAATTCGCTAGAGTGTATTTATCCGTTAACGCGTCCGTAACTTCTTTGACAATATCTTGATCTTCTTGTCTCACCCACCAGTCTATTGAAGGTATACGTTCTTGTTCAATCTCATCAGCCAATAAATTGTACATCTTAGCGTAAATGGGATTCAAAAACTCAATATGATCTTCCTCAAGTTCATCTACAATCCAATTAGCTATGGCCACCGGCACCACTTCTTCTTCATCTAAATCGGAATCTAGCATGGTATCTGTACCTTTTGAAATGAGAAGGTGAATTACCTTCTTTTCCTGCTCATGACCGTAAATCTTTTGATCACCAGGATAGTCGGTTGGCACCACTTCCATTGGAGGAGCTTGGGCTTGACTTTTTCTTCTTTGTCTTTCCTGAATACCCTGTAATCGACCTAATTCTTCGTAAAGGGCATTGGGTTCCATTTCTAGAATAGATGCCGCCTCTTTTATTAGGACCTCTCGTCCAATTTGGTCCGGTACTTTGCTTATGCTTCCCACCACATCCCGAACCATTTGAGCAATTTTCAATGGATCGCCAGCAGCTTCTTGCAGTAATACTGTAGTTTTAAAACTGATGAAATCTTTCTTACTACTCTTGAGAAAATCTTCGAGTTCTTCGTTTGTTTTTTGCTTCGCAAAACTGTCAGGATCCTCCCCTTCTGGGAAACTGACCACCCGCACATTCACACCTTGTTCGAGCATCATGTCTAGTCCCCTAAAACTAGCTCTTAGCCCGGCCGCATCACC
>PXYR01000010.1:0-8178 GCA_003023665.1 Bacteroidota bacterium | reverse complement strand
TATTTTGCAGCCTTAGTAGTGCTATTCAAAATCCTACCCCCAAAGCCTAACACTCGACCGCTTACACTATGGATAGGAAACATTACTCTACCATGAAAACGATCGTACCAACCCCGTTCATTTTTCATGGAAATTCCACTTTCAATCAACGCTTTTTCGCTGTATTGATTGGCTAATGCATATTCTGCGAAGGCATTTGATTTTTCGGGACTATAACCTAAGTGAAATTTTTCAATGGTCGAATCTGTATACCCACGCTCTTTAAAGTAGCTCATTCCAATAGCCTTGCCGGTATCCGTTTCAAGCAATTGCTCCTTAAAGAATTTTGATGCAACGTCTGTAACTAAAAAGACGGCTTCGCGCATATTGCCAGCCTCTATTTCTTCTGGAGTTTGAGGACGAGCATCGGGTATATCAATGTTGTATTTTTTCGCTATCCAACGCAAGGCTTCAGGATAACTCATTTGCTCGAGCTCCATTAGAAAGGTAACCGCACTTCCTCCTTTACCGGAAGAAAAACATTTGAATATCTGCTTAGCCGGACTCACCATGAAGCTCGGAGTTTTCTCATTATTAAATGGACTAAGCCCTTTGAGATTACTTCCTGACTTCTTCAACTGAACGAATTCTCCTATAACCTCTTCAATACGAGCGGTTGTAAAAATTTGTTCAATGATTTCTTGTGGTATACGAGCCATACGTGCAAGATATGTTTTCTAATCAAAAAAGCCACCCCTTAGGGTGGCCGTGCAAGCTGAGTTTAGTTTTGTTATTTATGTAAATGTACATCCATTTGTGGATATGGAATAGAAATTCCTTTTGCATTAAATGTTTTATATACATTTTCATTCATTGAATAATGTACAGACCAGTAGTCTTCGGCTTTTACCCATGCCCTTGTAGTAAGATTCACTGATGAATCCGCCATAGCTCCTAGCTCTACTAGAATAGGTTTATCCTGAAGCACACGTTCGTCAGATTCCAATAATTCCCGTACAATTGCCTTGGCCGTATCAAGGTCAGCGTCGTACCCTATTCCAAAGGTCCAATCCAATCGTCTAAATTCTTGAGCACTGTAGTTAATTAACGAGCCGTTGCTCAAAGGACCATTTGGAAGAATAATCACCTTATTATCTGGTGTCGTCAATGTGGTTACGAATATTTGTATGCTCTTCACACTGCCCGAATAGCCTTGAGCCTCAATAAAGTCACCAACTTTAAATGGCTTAAACATCAAGATCATGGCTCCACCAGCAAAATTTTGCAAGGTGCCACTTAAAGCCATACCCACTGCTAATCCGGCAGCACCAAGTACAGCGACTATACTGGTTGTTGCTACTCCCAACTGATTGATAGCTGCAATTAAGACAAATGCTTGTAATGCAATCTTTAACAACGACTCCAAAAAGGTAGTTAGACTAGGGTCCATGTTTCTTAAGGCCATCGCCTTATTGAACCCTCGAATCATAACCTTGACTATTCTCATTCCAATCCATAGAATGAGAAGGGCCACAACCATCTGTTTAGCCCAAGACAAGGCATTATTTGTGATGGTCTCAATAGAAACTCCTAAAATATCCTCCATACATGTTTAGTTTTCAGGTTACTTTTTTCTCGCACCAGTATATGCAATGACTTCATTAAGTGCATCGCGTTCCTTACTTGAAGGAAAAGTAGAAAGAATTTCCGAGGCATTCTTTAAATGATTTTCCATTTTCTCTCTAGCATAATCTAATCCCCCGGAATTGCGTACAAAGTCTACCACTTCTGCCACTTTCTTTGGTCTATTATGGTGTTTCTTTATTATTCTGATTACCTCCTTTCTTTTTGCCGGAGTTGCGTTTTGAAGTGCATTAATTAGAGGCAAGGTCATCTTCTGTTCCTTGATATCAATACCAGAGGGTTTACCCGTAAGGTTTACTTTTTCGAAATCAAATAAATCATCCTTAATTTGAAAAGCTAAGCCCAACTCTCTGCCAAACCTTTGCATTTTTTCTTGAACCTCTTGAGAAGCGTTCGCACTTTGCGCACCAACCACACAACAAGTTTCCATTAGTACGGCGGTCTTTTGCTGAATGACTTGGTAGTAGATATCTTCCGTAATATCCAATTTGCGCGCCTTCTCTATTTGCAGAAGCTCACCTTCACTCATACTTTTCACAGCTGTACTTACTGTTCCTAAAAGTTCATATTCTTTTTGATCAACCGCAAGAAGAAGAACTTTAGACAGAAGGTAATCACCTATTAAAACAGCAACTTTATTTTTCCAAAGTGCATTAATAGAGAAAAAGCCTCTGCGCATATCTGCATCATCTACTACATCGTCATGAACGAGTGTAGCTGTGTGCATTAATTCAATTAAAGAAGCCCCTACATAAGTGCGATCCTGAACTTCGCCTAACATTTTTGCCGTTAGAAAAACAAGTATGGGTCGTAGCTGCTTGCCCTTTCGCCTAACCATGTAATTCATCACACGATCAACAATGGGAGTATTTGAACGAAGATTTGACTTAAACCTTTTATCAAACTCCATCATTTCATGGGCAATAGGCGCCTTGATATCCGCAAGTTTAGCCATTAGCTCCAGCCCTTTATAGTTTGGATGTGCTCATACGCCTTTTGTACATTCAAAAACGTCTCTTTAGCAGACTCCTGTGCTTCAGGACCTGCATCAATGGTGCGATCAGGATGGTATTTCAAAGCCATTTTCCGGTACGCCTTTTTGACTTCACTTTCTGTTGCATCTTTATTCACTTCAAGGACTTTAAATGCCCAATCGGTGTCCGTTTCCTTCGCAAACATTGCTCGAATGGACTCAAAATCATACGAACTGATTCTCAAATTTCGAGCGATTCGTCTAATCTCTTCTATCTCGTTTTGATGAAGGTGCCCATCCGCTAGGCCTAACTTGAACAGAAAATGAAGCAGCTGTAATCTTGTACTGTGATTTGTGAATCCGTTAATTTGATTACACACCTTGGTAAGAGGTATATTTTGATCTACAATCTTCCTGAAAACTTGAAAACTTTCGTTGGCACGTTCCCTTCCAAACATACTTACAAACTGTGCTCTAACAAAATCCAATTCTTGTTGAGCCACCTTGCCGTCTGCTTTTATTACACGTGCAGCGAGAACTAATAGAGCTAAATGGAAATCGCTAGGCGATGCCGAACTGCTTCTACTTGAATTGAATGACGATTGAGGACGGCTTGTATTTTTACCCTCCATGCGATCATGCAAGCTGTTAGCAAAAGCTACTCCAAGAATTGCTCCTATTGGTCCCCCTAGTGACCATCCTAGGCCTCCACCAAAAATTTGAAAAAGTCTTTTCATACCGAGCCAAAGATACTCGGCTTAAGCCTAAAAAACTATAGTGTAAGCTTTGGATTATGTTACGAAGTAGGCAAAAGCTGCAATACCTCCAATAATCACTATAACTAATGCAATTTGGGCGTAAAGCTGCGCTGTGGACATTTTAGTTTTACTCGATTGTCCTCCTCTTTTTTTAGATGATACTTGTGCTGACATGGTATATTGTGTTAAAGCGTGTGTTAGGATTAAAATAATACAATTTTCCTTTTTTTCAAAACAACGAATACCGCATTTAACTTATAACCAATTGCTTATGCATTAATATTACTAATGAAAGAGCCTTGTTAATAAAAAAAGCCCCCAGAATCTGGAGGCTTTTGAAAGACGTTATTGTTCTAATCATTATGAGCCGCAAGAGGTACATTCCTCTTCATTATCTACGGAACAGTCAGCTTTCTCTTTAGCAGTTGTCTTTTCACTCATCTCTGCCAAGGCCTCTTTTTGAACTTTGACTCTAGCTTCAACCTCAACTTGAGACGGTACCGAAGCCGCCGGAGCTAACTCATCATTATCAGCGGTAACACTTGTACTCACACCCGGGCTCATATCAGTCTGTGCGTTTTTCTTCACCGTGAATTTGATAGCACTTGATGCAGGTTTTGATCTTAGGTAATACATCCCTGTTTTCAACCCTTTCTTCCATGCATAAAAATGCATTTTTCAATCCTTTCTTCCATGCATAAAAATGCATAGAGGTTAGCTTACCCATATTTGGACTTTCCATAAAGAGGTTCAAGCTTTGGCTCTGATCAATAAATAGACCACGGTCAGCAGCCATGTCAAGAATATCTCTCATTGATATTTCCCACACGGTCTTGTAAATAGCTTTCAAGTTTTCTGGGACGCCATCAATGTTTTGCACAGATCCATTGGTTGCCATCAATGCGTTCTTCATGTCATCATTCCAAAGACCTAATTCTATGAGATCATTGAGCAAGTGCTTATTTACCACAATGAATTCACCCGACAATACACGACGCGTATACACATTGGAAGTGTACGGTTCAAAACACTCATTGTTTCCTAGAATCTGAGAAGTTGAAGCCGTTGGCATTGGTGCCATTAACAGGCTATTCCTTACACCGTGTTTTTCCACTTCCTCACGAAGTTCTTGCCAATTCCATCGTCCACTTAATTCCTCGTCTTCAACACCCCAAAGGTTATGCTGGAATTGCCCTTTAGATATTGGTGATCCTTCATAGGATTCGTACGTGCCGTCCTTAATGGCTTGGTCTTTTGAGGAGGAAACGGCAGCAAAATACATAGTTTCAAAAATCTCCTTATTCAATGCCTTTGCCTCGTCAGAATCGAAGGGCAAGCGCAGTTTAATAAAAGTATCTGCTAAACCTTGAACTCCCAATCCCACTGGACGATGACGCATATTGGAATTACGTGCTTCTACAACCGGATAGTAATTGCGGTCAATCACCTGGTTTAGGTTGTAGGTAACCTTGTAGGTTACATCGTATAATTTTTGATGATCAAACACTCCATCTACCACAAACATAGAAAGTGCTATAGAAGCAAGGTTACAAACCGCAACCTCATCAGGAGACGTGTATTCTAAAATTTCAGTACATAGGTTTGAAGAACGAATGGTACCCAAATTCTGTTGGTTTGATTTTAAATTTGCTGCATCCTTGTAAAGCATGTATGGAGTGCCTGTTTCTATTTGGCTTTCCATAATCTTCGCCCAGACTTCTCGTGCTTTTACGGTGCGACGGCCTTTACCTTCACTTTCGTATTTCGTATAAAGATTTACGAATTCTTGGCCATGACAATCAAACAAGCCGGGACATTCGTTTGGACACATCAAAGTCCAATCCTCATTCTTTTCGACTCGCTCCATGAACAAATCTGGGATCCACATAGCATAGAAAAGGTCTCTTGCCCGCATTTCCTCTTTTCCATGGTTCTTTTTCAAATCCAAGAATTCATAGATATCGGCATGCCATGGTTCCACATAAATGGCAAATGAACCTTTACGTTTTCCGCCACCTTGATCTACATAGCGAGCAGTATCATTGTATACCCTAAGCATAGGAACAATACCATTTGAGGTACCGTTTGTACCGCCAATATACGAGCCTGTAGCACGAACATTATGAATGCTTAATCCAATTCCACCGGCACTCTGCGAAATTTTGGCTGTTTGCTTTAGGGTATCATAAATGCCGTCTATACTGTCCTCCTGCATGGTCAAAAGGAAGCACGAACTCATTTGAGGCTTTGGAGTACCGGCATTAAATAAGGTTGGCGTTGCATGTGTCATGTATTTCTTACTCATGAGCTCGTACGTTTCCATAGCGCCTTCCAAGTCGTCTTTGTGGATACCAATACTCACGCGCATCAACATGTGCTGAGGTCGCTCAACTATTTTACCATGCATTCGAAGTAAATACGAACGCTCAAGGGTTTTAAAACCGAAATAGTCGTAAGAGAAATCTCTATCGTAGATCAATTGAGAATCTAGATACTCTGCATTTGCTTGGATGATTTCGTAGACATCATCTGCAATTAATGGAGCCTTCTTACCCGTTTCAGGATTGATGTATTCATAAAGATCGTGTACCGTTTCTGAAAAGCTTTTTTTGGTGCTTTTATGCAGGTTACTTACGGCAATTCTCGCTGCTAAATTTGCGTAATCGGGATGCTTAATGGTCATTGAAGCTGCAGTCTCTGCGGCCAAATTATCAAGCTCGGAGGTTGTCACGCCGTCATAGACACCGTCAACAACGCGCTTAGCTACAGCTACTGGATCTACATATTCGCTCAATCCGTAACATAGTTTTTCAATGCGTGCGGTAATCTTGTCAAATTTTACTGCCTCTTTTCTTCCGTCTCTTTTCAGTACGCGCATCATAGCTCTGTAGATCTTGTGTGTTTAAGTTTTGTGAGTGTTCTAGAAACTTGTGTCGTCTCCAAAGGCGTTATCAAAATTGTGGTCATCTTGGCTTTCCCCAACTCCTGCCTTTTTATATTCTGAAACTCTTTTTTCAAAAAAGTTTGTTTTCCCTTCTAGCGAAATCATGTCCATAAAATCAAATGGGTTTGCTGTACCGTAGACCTTAGGACAATTCAAGGTTTCTAACAAATGATCCGTGACAAACTCAAGGTATTCAGACATTAATTTGGCATTCATTCCTATGAGATTTACCGGTAACGATTCCGTGATGAATTCTCTCTCAATGTCCAATGCTTCCTTAATGATTTGTGTTATTCTTTCTACAGGCACCTTATTTACAAGGTGTTCATTATGCAGGTGACAAGCAAAATCTCTATGCAAGCCTTCATCTCTAGATATAAATTCATTGGAAGTTGCTAAACCTGGAAGTAGACCGCGTTTTTTCATCCAAAAGATGCTACAAAATGCACCTGAAAAAAAGATGCCCTCTACGGCAGCAAATGCGATTAAGCGTTCAGCAAAAGAGTCGGACTCAATCCAACGTAAAGCCCAATCCGCTTTTTTCTTGATCGCCGGAAAGCGTTCAATAGCATTAAATAACTCGTCTTTTTCGCCGTCATTGTCCACAAGTGTATCGATCAACAGAGAATACATTTCACTGTGTATATTCTCCATCATAATTTGAAAGCCGTAAAAGAATTTAGCCTCAGAATACTGAACTTCATTCACAAAGTTTTCTGCTAGGTTTTCATTTACGATTCCGTCTGATGCTGCAAAAAATGCTAAAATGTGTTTGAGAAAGTATCGCTCGTCATCATTGAGCTTCTTCCAGTCCACCACATCTTGATGCAAATCAATTTCCTCCGCTGTCCAAAATGATGCCTCTTGCTTTTTATACCAATCCCAAATATCACTGTGCTGTATTGGGAAAATCACAAACCTGTTTTTATTCTCTTGTAAAATGGGTTCTTGTTGCATGTTGCAAAAAAAATTTAAGGCTGAAAGGCCACATTAATACCTATTAATGTGCTGATTTTCAGCTAATTGTGTTTTCGGTTAGTCAGCGGAGTAGGAACGTTGTCGCGAGGTACTGCTAAAACGACCTATACAAACATGGCTATGATTTCAGCCAATACCAAGCCGCAACATTTGGGTTTTTCCCACAGTTATTAACAACCATATTTGAGACATTTTAACCCGAAATAAAGGCTACTATTGAAAGAGCGAATTTTAACCGACAGTAGAACTCATGATGGAGAATTATTCTCGTTGTTTTTTTCAATCAAATCTGCAGCAATTTGAATTTTTTCGTAAAAATCCGCTCCATATTTTCGGATTAATGGTTCACGAAGAAATCGATAGACAGGAACTTTTAATTCTTCGCCCAGAGAGCAAGCTGGAGAACAAATGCTCCATTTATCATAGTTAAGTGCATCAAACGATGCGTATTTAGCAATGCGAATTGGATATAAATGACAGGACATAGGCTTCTTCCAGTCTACCTCCCCGTCATTGTAGGCCTGCTCAATTCCGCATTTTGCCGTACCATCCTTGTCGAAAATAGTATAAGCGCATTCCTTTCCATCAATAATTGGCGTTTCCTTTTCGCCAATGCCGTCTACAGATGTTCCTACCTTCTCAATCTCTTGTATTCCCTTTGAAGTCAAGTACGGTTTTACCTTGGGATAAATAGATGCTAAAATCTCCACCTCTTCATCCGCAACAGGAGCTCCGGCATTACCCTCCACGCAACAAGCTCCTTTGCAAGCACTGAGATTACACACGAATTCTCTATTAAACAGATCCGTAGAAAGTAATTTATTGTCGATTTCAATCATTGGACAAAACTAACGAAGAGAACAAGCACAATTTGATTTGATGTCGCTAATTTTGCCAAAAAA
>PXYR01000101.1 GCA_003023665.1 Bacteroidota bacterium | reverse complement strand
TGAACAGCCGCGTTGCGGAATGAATTGTATACAAGAACCACCTTATCATATTCGCCAGACAGATACGCTTTCATTAGTTTTTCCGCATATAATGATGCCGCATCAAAGTTGATGTTGTCCCATAATTCTACGTTACGCTCAACAAGTCTTGAATCATCTCTAAACGCATCTCCGGCTTTCTTTCCAATAGCAACAATAGAAAGCTCTTCACTCGTGTCCGCAATATATGATTTTGCCTTTTTGACAATACTTGAATTGAAAGCTCCACATAAACCTCGATTAGAAGTAATTACAACAAGACATGTCCGATTACTCTCGCGTGATTCGCCGTATGCGTTTTCACCGCTATCTAAGGTTGATGAAGCCTTTTGCAGGATTTCTGTTAGCTTAGAAGCATAAGGACGCATCTGAACAATAGCGTCTTGCGCTTTCTTTAACTTGGCTGCACTAACCATCTTCATTGCTGAAGTGATTTTCATTGTGTTACCAATGGAAGTTATCCTGTTTCTTAGCTCTTTTAAATTCGCCATAATGGGAACGTTTATTCTTGGGCTATCACGCCTAAGCTAGTATATTGTTATCCTTCGTATGCAGGGAGAACCTCCGAAATAGATTTCTCTATCGCGCCCATCTCTGCGTCTGTCCATTTGCCTGCTGCAATATTTTCTAGAGACGCTTTCTGGTTTGCCTCCATGTATTCAATTAAAGCAGATTCAAAAGCTTTTACTTTATCCACAGGAACCTTGTTCAACTTTCCTTTAGTACCAACGTAAATAATTGCTACTTGGTGCGCCACTGACATTGGTGCATTCACCCCCTGCTTCAAAATTTCAACATTGCGCTGACCTTTGTTAATTACGGCCATTGTAGCCGCATCAAGGTCAGATCCAAACTTAGCGAATGCTTCTAGCTCACGGAACTGTGCTTGGTCAAGCTTCAGGGTTCCAGATACTTTTTTCATTGGCTTAATTTGAGCAGATCCTCCAACTCGTGAAACAGATATACCAACGTTAATTGCAGGTCTTACCCCTGAATTGAATAAATCAGCTTCAAGGAAAATTTGACCGTCCGTAATTGAAATTACGTTCGTAGGGATATATGCAGATACATCACCTGCTTGTGTTTCAATAATTGGCAGAGCCGTTAGTGATCCTCCTCCTTTCACCTTGCTTTTCAAAGATTCAGGAAGGTCATTCATTTGAGAGGCTATAGTATCATCTGCAATCACTTTTGCCGCACGCTCAAGCAATCTTGAGTGCAAATAGAAAACATCTCCAGGGTATGCTTCACGACCCGGTGGACGACGTAAAAGAAGGGAAACTTCACGATAAGCTACCGCCTGCTTTGATAAATCGTCATATATAATTAATCCTGGGCGACCTGTATCGCGGAAGTACTCGCCTATTGCAGCTCCTGCAAATGGCGCATAAAACTGCATTGGCGCTGGATCTGAAGCATTAGCCGCCACAATAGTTGTGTATTGTAAAGCACCCGCGTCTTCAAGCGTTTTTGCTATACCCGCTACTGTTGATCCTTTTTGGCCCACAGCCACATAAATACAGTATACCGGCTCACCTTTATCAAAAAATTCTTTTTGATTAATGATGGTATCAATGGCTACAGTGGTTTTTCCTGTTTGGCGGTCACCAATAATCAACTCCCTTTGTCCGCGACCAATAGGAATCATTGCATCAATAGACTTGATACCTGTTTGTAATGGCTCATTTACCGGTTGACGGAAAATTACCCCTGGCGCCTTGCGCTCCAAAGGCATTTCATAAGTTTCGCCTTCAATCGGCCCCTTACCGTCAATTGGTTTTCCTAAAGTGTCCACAACGCGACCTACCATACCTTCACCAACATTAATTGACGCAATGGTATTCGTTCGTTTAACCGTAGAGCCCTCCTTGATATCTGTTGATGGTGCAAGCAATACAATACCTACATTGTCTTCTTCAAGGTTTAATACAATACCTTTTTGACCACTTTCAAATTCTACCAACTCACCCGATTGAGCATTGGTTAGACCGTAAGCGCGCGCAATACCGTCACCTACCTCTAAAACTGTACCTACCTCTTGGAGGTCGGCACTTGACGCCATACCTGAGAGTTGTTGCTTGAGAATTGCTGAAATTTCAGCTGGATTTACTTCTGCCATGATACTTTATATTAAGGCTTTGTTTTTCTTAAAGTTTCGCCTCGAAAGACGTGTCAATTAATTGGTTTCTCATTGCCCGTAGCTTTCCTGAAACCGTATTATCTATCTGATATCCACCAACAAAAAGTTTCATGCCGCCAATAGTGGACGCATCTACTCGTTCGCTGAGAATCACTTCCTTGCCTAACTGGGTTTTTAGTGATTTGATCAGTTTTGTTTTGTCCGCGTCACTCAAAGAAACCGCCGTAGTAACTTGAGCTTCAACAATCCCCTTGTATTCAAGTACGTCCTTTTCAAACTTTTCACAAATCGAAACCAATACTGATTCTCGACCGTTTTTTGTTATCAAAGAGACGAAACCTTCAAAAATGGGCGAAAACGCGTTTTTGAACACTTCGTTTAAGATGTCTTGCTTCTTGTCCGTTTTAACAATGGGGCTCGCCAATAATAACTCAAGGTCACGAGAACCTGTAATGGCTTTTTTCATTGTGGCCACATCTGCACTTACTCTGTCCAACTGCTTCATCTCAACAGCTAGTTCAAGCAGTGCTTTGCTATAACGGGAAGCAACTCTTGGATAGTTCATACCCTGTTCTTAATTGATTTTTACTTCATCAATCATCTTGCTGATCATTTCAGCTTGCTTGTTCTTGGTGCTCAATTCCTGACCTAGAACTTTTTCTGCAACCTCAATGCTCAACGTAGCGGCTTGATTCTTTAATTCTGCAATCGCAGCCGCTTTTTCGGACTCGATTGTGGCTTTTGCCGCGGCAATGGTTTTTTCTGCCTCTGCAACCGCACTCTCTTTGGCTTCTGCAACAATGCTGTTTTTCATGTCGCGAGCTTCTTTTAAGATTCGCTCACGCTCTTCACGAGCTTCTTTCATTATTGCTTCGTTGCTCGCTTGCAAAGAAGCCATTTCTTCGCGAGCCTTTTCTGCGGCCTTAAGAGCGCCCTCAATAGACTCCTCTCTTTCGTTAACAGCGTTGAGTATGGGTTTCCATGCAAAACGTCTGAGAACCAAAATGAGCGTAACAAAAACTAGTGTTTGCCAGAAGAAAAGCCCTACTGAAAAATCATTGATTAACTTATCCATATGCTTTGATTAAAATCAAATTATACAACTAGGAAGAAGAAAAGGCAGGCACGACCAATCGTCGTGCCAACCTTATCAAATTCGTTACTTCGCAAAAAGCGCAGCAAAACCGATACCCTCGATTAGTGCCGCTGCAATTAGCATAGCTGTTTGAATTTTAGCAGTAGCTTCTGGCTGACGAGCAATAGCTTCCATTGCTGAACCTCCAATTCTACCGATACCTAAACCAGCACCAATTACGATCAAACCAGCACCTACAATTTCAGGGATTTCCATAGTATATATAATTTAATTAATACTCTATTTTAATGGTGGTCATGTTCTTCCACCGCAGAGCCAAAATACAATGCGGCCAACATGGTAAAAATATATGCCTGCAGCGCTGCCACCAACAACTCCAACAAGGACAAAACAAGGGTTAAACCAAAAAACGCTGGCGAAATAACCCATTTTCCAAAGACGAAGATCAAACCAATGATACTCATTAATACTACGTGGCCCGCAAGCATATTCGCGTACAAACGAATCATTAGTGAAAACGGTTTTACAAATAGACCTATCAATTCTATAATGGCCATCACTGGTTTTAAAACCACCGGCACACCAGGCATCCAAAAGATGTGCATCCAATAATCTTTCTTACCCGAAACCTGTGTAATGATAAACGTCATCAAGGCCAGGGAAAAAGTAATGGCAATGTTTCCTGTAACGTTGATTCCTAGTGGGGTCATTCCCGCTAAGTTCAAGAACCAAATAAAGAAAAATACCGTGAGCAAATAACTCATGTACTTCTTGTAATGCTTTTCTCCTATGTTCGGTATTGCGATTTCATCCCGAACATAAATAATAATTGGCTCCAAAAACTTACCCGCTTTTTGTGGTTTTAAACTTGTCTTGTAAGACTTAGCTATTCCACTAAACAAGAAGAACATGAAAATCGCCATTACCAAAATCATAAAGACATTTTTGGTAATAGAAAAGTCTAAAGGCTTTTCGTTTGTAACGTGATGGTGATCATCATAGTCTAATGCCGTGTGGATATCTGTGGAAAGGGCTTTATAAATTTTACCATGATACAGGACGTAGTTGTCTCCATCTACACTAGCTACTTCATGACCATGATGAAACTTTGATGAGCTAAAAACTTTAAGCCCATTGTCAAAAAGAATTACGGGAAGAGGAAAGCCAATGCCGTCCGTAATGTGAAAATCATATGAGTCCGCAAGGTGGTGGTCTATGGTTTCTTTAATCACCGCCTTGATGTCTGTTTCGGAGTCTTCTTCGTGGAGTGCTGTAGCATGATGAGAGTCGTCATGAGCAACTTCTTCATGATGAGCTGCTTCTTTATGAACTTCATGACCGTGGTCTTGAGCAACCGCTGATGAAGTGACGAACAAAAGCCCTAGAAAGGCCCAGAAGGTATTAAACTTTGTAATCATACAATTCTGCGTTTTCCGTTAACCGGAATTTTAGCGGCTTAAAAACGCTGCAAATCTAATACAGAAAGTCGACGTCGTGAAAAATTCTAGGCTATTATTTATAGTTATAATTAACACCTTCTAAAAGGCTGTAGAATAGCGGGTTAAACACAAGATTAAAAATGGCGCAGCTAGTTTATATGTCTAGTCTGTTTGTTTGTTTAGTATGCGTACTAAAAAGACCGTTTCTAGAATTGTTGCACACACATAAGGGATAAAGAAAATCGCGAATTCGCTTCTTGTTGTTTCGCCGTCTTCTTTAAACAATGGGTCAAAGACTAAAAAAAAGATAACAAACTTAATTAGCGTTCCTCCGAGTGAAACGAATCCCAGTTTATCTACATGCTTGTTCTTAAGCTTTAATAGCGTTGCAAAAGCACCTGCTGCCATCATGTAATTCAATAGATAGGACGTGCCCAAAATTCCATCCAAAGGAAGCCGCATGATGTATGATTGGAGTTGCCAGCCTATTATTGCAACAATGAACAGGTACTGATAAAATTGACGGACCTGTTTTGTCATGCGCTCAATCTTTTGGCATTTTTTTGATCAACTGATAAAAGGATATGCCTACTGATCCAAGTATGCATATAATTGTATACCAGTTGTTCTCTGAAGGATATTTATGGTCTAGGTATTTTCCCAGCTCGGAACCCAAATAGATGAGGACTCCCATTTGAATACCCAAAGAGCCAAAACGCAGGAATTTTCTATCAACCTTTGAGCTTTCCTTTGGCATCACGATGAGTCCGATTAGGCTGTTTTTGAAGATTCGTTTTCGTTTACCCCTACCTTTTTCATTACCGTTCCCATAGTTACAGCACCATTAATTGAGGCGCCTGGTTCAACAGAAAGTTTCTCTGTTTGAACATTTCCTTGTATGTCCGCAGACGCGGATAACGACATGCTCTGAGCAACCTTAAGCGTGCCTCTTAAGGTGCCGGCTATGGAAGCGTTTTTGCACTCAACCTCACCGTCTATTATTCCCTGCTGGCCTATAACTAGTTTACCGCTCACTTTCATGTTGCCTGTAACCGAACCGTCAACGCGTATATCGCCGTCTGTTTGAACATCGCCTTGAATGGCGGTTCCCGCCAAAATCCTGTTGGACGCTTGGGCTTGTTCTGGATTTTTTTTAGTGGATGAAATCATTGCTCTTTAAAATAACGTACATAATCCTTGAGAACCTTGTCTCGATAAACTTTTCCAAAGTTCGGGTTATTTATATAAAAAACCTCACTCAAATTAACTGGATAAAATTGCTTGACATTTGCCCCAAGCGACTCAAAGCTATTTAAGTATACAACAGCCTTAGGCTTTGATCGGAAACCGCTAACAATTACCAACTGAGTGTTTTGGTCGTAAAAAATATTCTGTATTCTCAGGTTTTCAAACTTAAAATTCGCCTTATTAAAGTCAGCCAACGCATTCCTCATCTCGTTAATTTTGGCATTCTCTGCTGGAATAACGAAAACCACTTTGTGGGGAGCTTTTGGAAGCTCTTCGAATTCAACAACCTGCACTTTTAAATCACCAAAACCTTTTGTGTTTTCTTCATTGGATTTATCGTCCTGAAGAAGCGCCAATATTTGAGCTGCTTTTGCTGCTTCCTC
>PXYR01000009.1:13314-22793 GCA_003023665.1 Bacteroidota bacterium | reverse complement strand
ATTACAATATTGTGCCATTCCGTATTGGTCACGCGTTGTCCGTCGCGATTCGTGTACGATTCAGATGTTGCAATAGGAAATTTTACTAATGAACCCCCGTTGTCAAAATGCATGATTTCCGGGTCTTTACCCAAGTTTCCAATCAGCATTACTTTGTTCAATGTACCAGCCATATCTTCTTATTATTATTCTTTATCTATCCTATAAATTTAGCGATTTTACACGCTACTAAAACTCTATCTTTTCAACATATTTGGCAATGATTATTGGCATGCCTAATTTTCTGATTTCATGCTTGGTATAATAGGTTATTGGCTCGTTAATTTCATTTTCTGTAACCTTCCAAAAGTGGCATCTTAAATCTTTATGACTGAGTTTATGCACAATTTGTTCTGCCGCCGGCAGACCATTAAGAGGAGGTTTTTCCAATCGAGGGAATTCATACAGTCCAGCCCAAATACCTTCAGTATCTCTTTTCCTCATTGCAAGCCCTGCTTTATCAACGACAACAGCAAAATGAATTTCTTCAGTAGTGCGTTTGACGGTCTTTTTTTTCACGGGCAACACATCCACTTTTCCTGTATTGTAAGCGGTGCAAATGTCCGCTAGTTCACACATCATACAGAGGGGCTTTTTAGGTGTACAATGCAAAGCGCCAAACTCCATGATTCCTTGGTTATAATCTGCAGAAGAGTTTGAAAGATGCACGATTTCATTGGCGAGCAGTTGAAATTCTTTCAATCCCCCACTGGTGTTGACTGGCGTTGAAATCCCAAAAAATCGGCTTAGGACTCTAAATACATTTCCGTCTACAACGCCAATTTTTTCACCGTGACATATACTCGATATGGCCGCTGCAGTATATGGCCCAATTCCAGCAATTTTTATCAAATCACCAGAAGATTTTGGCAGTTCTCCATTGTGATTTTTCATGACCTGTTGCGCACCTTTTTGAAGGTTTCTAGCCCTGTTGTAGTAGCCAAGCCCAGTCCACAAAGAAAGAAGATGGTCTTCATTGGCGTTTGCGAGGTCTTCTATAGTGGGGAAAGCTTGGAGTATTTTGTTGAAATATGGAATGCCTTGTGCTACCCTTGTTTGTTGTAAAATCACTTCACTCAACCAGACTTCATAAGGTACCGGATTATGTTTTCTCCAAGGCATGGTGCGCTTGTGAGACCGGTAGAAGTCTTCAATGCTGATTCTAAAGCTATTAAGTAAATTTACAGGCATTCTATGTGCATGTGTTTTTTTTATCCATTAACTACTGTAAATAAGGATAATAGGTTTATATTTGCGCCCCTCAATAACCGGTCACAGAGACCCTAAAATACAGAGCAAATGACTAAAGCGGATATCGTTACTAAAATTTCTGATAAAACAGGAATGGAGAGAGGTGAAGTTCAAGCAGTTGTAGAGAGCTTCATGAAAGAGATTAAGCACAGCCTTGAAGATGGTAACAACGTATATTTACGTGGGTTCGGTTCTTTCATTGTGAAGAAGCGCGCTCAGAAAACTGGAAGAAATATTTCAAAAAACACCACCATCGTTATACCGGCTCATTATATTCCAGCATTTAAGCCAGCGAAAGTGTTCGTGGAAGGCGTAAAAGAAAACGTTCCAGTAGAAGGGTAATTTGTCACGAAACACATACATAGCATTGGCGGTAGCAATAGTTGCCGCAGTAGCCATCTTCAGCCTACCAAGAACTCCGTTTCAAGAGGAGAAACTTCAGGTGAAAGAGGAGGTAAGTGCTTTGGATGTAAAAGTTGATGAAGCCGTTGCCATTATTCAAAGTGGAGAAGGTGCACCAATGGTTGCCATCGGAATGTTACTCGATGTACTCAGAGAAGATCCAAATCATGAAAAAGCTTTAATGTGGCTAGGCAATTTCTCCATGATGTCAGGTCAGTGGGATAAGGCAATTGACCGCTTCCATCAATTGAGTCAACTGTTTCCTGAAAATGAAATGTATGCTTTGAACAAAGCGCAAGCATTACTTCAAACGGGTGATACAACTAGAGCCGTTGAGGTCTCAGACGAATACTTAAACACATACCCTGAAGCGAAGCGAATGAAAGCGTTCGCCGAAGGATTATAAAATTAATAACACTAAAACTTTGCATTATGCCAAGCGGAAAAAAACGTAAAAGACATAAGATTGCTACGCACAAGCGTAAGAAGCGTCTAAGAAAGAATCGTCACAAGAAGAAATAAGCTTCTAGTGTATGAAAACAGAATTAGTAATTAGTGCTAGTTCTGACCGTGCTGATATAGCACTACTTGAAGACGGGAGATTACAAGAGCTCATAAAGGAAAAAGGAGATGATAACTTCTCCGTTGGCGATGTCTATTTAGGGACCGTCAAAAAATTGGCCACTGGCCTAAACGCTGCCTTCGTAGACGTTGGTTATGATAAAGATGCATTTTTGCACTACCATGATCTAGGGCCGCAGATAAATTCCTGGCAGAGCTACTTACGTAAAACTCTTAAAGGCAAGCAACAAGCAGATATTTCAAATTTCCAAACCTCCTCTAATATTGAGAAAGAAGGAAACATAGGAGATGTCTTGAAGCAAGGAGATCAAATCCTTGTTCAAATTACGAAGGAGCCCATATCTACAAAAGGGCCTCGTATAACAGCAGAGTTGAGTATTGCCGGTCGTTTTGTAGTCTTAGTTCCTTTTTCTAATCGAGTTAGCGTAAGTCAAAAAATACGCGATAGAGAAGAAAAGGATAGGCTGAAAAAATTGGTCAGAGGCATCAAGCCAAAGGGATTTGGTGTCATTATACGTACTGTCGCTAACGGACAGACTGCGGAAGATTTGCAGGCAGATTTAGACGCCTTGATACGCAAATGGAAATCACTCCATAAAGGTGTCAAGAAAAGAAATAAGCCAGCTAGAATTTTCCGAGAGATGAATCGTGCGAGTGCATTCTTAAGAGATGTATTCAATGATAGTTTTACAGGAATCACAATTGATCATCAAGAGCTCTTTGAAGAAGTCAAGGACTACCTTGAAGCGATTAAGCCTGGGGCTGCTAAAATGGTAAAATATTACAATGGTCAAATGCCGTTGTTTCAATTTGCAAGTGTAGACAGGCAAATCAAAGGTGCATTTGGACGTTCTGTAAGTATGCCAAAAGGAGCGTATTTGATTATTGAACATACGGAAGCCATGCACGTGGTTGATGTGAATTCAGGAAACAGAACAAATACCGCTGAAAATCAAGAGGCGAATGCTTTACAAGTAAACTTATTGGCGGCAGTAGAAGTTGCACGTCAGTTGAGATTGCGTGATATGGGTGGTATTGTGGTGATTGATTTCATTGATATGAATAGCGCTGAGAACCGTAAAGCGGTGTATGAGAAGATGCGTGACGAAATGAAGCGAGACCGCGCCAGACACAAAATTCTTCCCATTTCCAGATTTGGATTGATGGAATTAACGCGTCAGCGTGTGCGTCCTGAGACGAATATCACAACGCGAGAAGAGAATCCAGATAATTTGGTAGAAGCTCCTATTCAAGTGATAGATAATATTGCAAGTAAGCTGAATGCCAAAACGCAGAAAGAAATCTTTGTTCATGTACACCCGTTCATTGAGGCATACATTACAAAGGGCTTTTTTAAGAGCGTTAAGAAGGATTGGCAAAAACGATTTAAAAAGAAGATCGTGGTTGTACCTAGAGATGCTTTCACCATGCTTGAATGGAAGTTATTGGATAAGGAAAACAACCCTGTTTAGGAGAATTTCAACAGTGTAAAGAAAACCCCAAGCGTCGCATGCGACGCTTGGGGTTTTTTCGTTAAAATTGAATCATGACAACCTCAGAAGCTCTTCAGAAATTGCAGCATTATTGTGCCTATCAAGAACGTAGTCCGTTTGAAGTAAAACGTAAGCTCAGCTTGATAAAACTTCCAAGTAAATATCATGAAGAAGTCATTGCAACATTAATGGAGGAGAACTTCCTGGATGAATACAGATTTGCAGAGGCCTTTGTAAGGGGGAAATTAAACCAGAAACACTGGGCACCAAGAAGGATTAGTGCGGGCCTGCAAGAGCATCGTATTCCTAGGGTGACCATTGATAGAATTTTGAGCCAGGTGGACCCAACACTCATAGAAAAGAACGCCTTATATCTGGCCGACCGCTGGTTCAACTCAAAAACAAAAGAACAACTCACCGCCGCCATGCAACGCCGTGGGTATTCTTTTGAGATGATAGGTAGGGCATACCAGAGAGTATCAGATGGGAAGTGAATTGACAAATAGCTAATTGAGTCCGGAATTTACGTACATCTTAACCCTTCCAAGTGCCGCCGTAACGGTAGTCTTTGTTGTTGGGTTTTACTTTTAGAACGCATGCTTCACAGAGGAAGTACCACGTTTTGTCCGCAGGTTTGTATTGTACTCTGAACATGACCGAATGGTCCTTCTTGCATTGTGGGCACTTTTTGACTCTACTCATAAAGCTGCGAGGACAGACTTCACTTCCAATAGATCTGCTGCAGTTACATCCAAGTGGAAGACCATGCGACATTTTCCTGGCCCCATCTGGCTGATGCCAATTCCCTTCTCTGCTAGGGTGCTGATGAATGCTTCCTGGTCCATATCCTCGTTCAATCCAAAAATCAAGATGTTAGTTTCAGGGGCAACCACATTTTTGACCCAAGTTTGCTGGCTTAAAAATTCAGCCATATCCTTGGCAGCACCGTGGTCTTCGGCTAAACGATTCACGTTGTTTTCTAGTGCATAGATTGCAGCACCAGCCAACAGTCCTGCCTGACGCCAACCGCCGCCAATTCTCTTTCGAATTCTTCTGCTGTGGTGTATAAATTCTTCGCTTCCGAGTAGAACGGAGCCCACAGGTGCACCAAGACCTTTGGATAGGCAGATGGAGATGGAATCGAACGCCGTTCCATAATCGCTTTCACTATGATTTTTGGCTACTAAGGCGTTATATAGGCGCGCGCCGTCAAGATGAAAGGTCAGGCCGTGTTTTGAGGCCACAGCACGAAGCGCCTCTATTTCTTCCCATTCATAGCACGTTCCACCGCCTTTGTTAGAGGTGTTTTCTAGTGCGAGTACTCTAGATTTTGGGTAATGAACATCATCAGGCTTGATGCAGTCCAGCACACCGTTAGGGTGCATAATGCCGCGGGAGTCTCCCGTAAAAGTTACAGAGGCATGCGCATTTGCAGCAATTCCCCCGCCTTCGTAATTGTAAATATGCGCATAAGGGTGACAAATAACCTCGTCTCCAGGGCTCAAATGCGACATCAAGGCAATCTGATTGGCTTGTGTTCCACTGACGCAAAAGAGCGCCTTTTCAGTGCCAAATCGCTCCGCCGCTAATTCTTCAAGTTTAATCACAGTTGGGTCATCACCCCACACATCATCGCCCACAGGGCTACTGATCATGGCTTCTAACATGGCTTTGGATGGGCGGGTGACGGTGTCGCTACGGAGGTCGATTTTCAACATTTGAGCAGTACTTTATAATCTTCGTGAAGATAACAAGGGATGCTTAACTTTGCCCGCCTATGGTAACAGCTGAACAAATAAAATCTTTAGGCGAGCGTCTGGAGCGATTGAAGAGTTATTTAAACCTTGAACAAAAGCGTATTCACATTATTAACGAGGAGGAGAAAACTGCTTCCCCTGAATTTTGGAATGATCCCAAGGAAGCTGAAAAAACCATGAAAGCGCTGAGAGGCGTAAAGTTTTGGGTGGAAGGTTACGAAAAGGCAGAAACCCTTTTTGGTGAGGCTGAATTGAGCCTAGAATTTTTCAAAGAAGGCGAACTCGAAGAGAGTGACGTTCAGTTGGCATATGGTGAATGTGAAGATTGGATTGAAGAACTCGAATTCAAAAATATGCTGAGCGGTGAGGAGGATAAGCTCAGCGCGGTATTGCAGATTACTGCCGGGGCCGGTGGCACAGAGAGCTGTGACTGGGCAAGCATGTTGATGCGTATGTATTTGATGTATGCAGAAAAGCAAGGCTTTAAAACCAAAGAATTGGTTTTACAAGAAGGTGATGTAGCTGGAATAAAAACGGTAACTATTGAGATTGAAGGTGATTATGCTTTTGGGTTTTTAAAAGGCGAAAATGGGGTACATAGATTGGTTCGAATCTCACCCTTTGATTCTAATGCCAAGCGCCACACGAGCTTTGCTTCCGTCTATGTCTTCCCATTAGTGGATGATTCCATTGATATTCAAATCAATTTGAGCGATATAGAATGGGATACCTTCCGTTCTTCAGGCGCAGGAGGACAGAACGTAAATAAGGTAGAAACTGGAGTTCGACTGCGTCACAAACCAACAGGCATCATCATTGAGAACACGGAAACGCGCTCACAATTAGGCAATAAAGAGAAGGCCATACAACTGCTGAAATCTCAATTGTATGAGATGGAGATTGAAGCCCGGAATGCAAAGCGTGCCGAGATTGAAGCGGGCAAGAAAAAAATCGAATGGGGTTCACAAATTCGCAATTATGTGATGCATCCCTATAAATTGGTCAAAGATGTTCGTACTGCGCAAGAAACCTCAGATGTGGATGGCGTAATGAACGGGAATATTGATGAATTTCTTAAAGCATTTCTCATGCAACAAGGGGAGAGTGCAAATGCCGATGAGTATTAAATTAGTAACCGATTAGATTTGGTGCACAAAATGTATAGTTACGGGTTAAATAAGTAGCTATATTGATGTATGCGCAAATCCTTTGCTCTTTTAACCTTTTTTTTGACTTTGGGGCTACAAGCCCAACAGGGTTTTGTGCGTAATGATGGGCAGTGGGAAGACCCTTCAAAGTTTGTTTATCGTTTTGGGGCGAATTCCTTGTTTTTAACCTCAGACTCCTTGGTCTTCAGTATTCTGAATCCACAGGACCAGCATCATCACGATGCACCTGAAAAGCATCACTATGCGGACACGCTGCATTATGCTAATTTCTCCGTAAAATTCAAGAATGCCGGTGCGCTGAACTGGCAGGGTAGGGATGCTTATTCTCACAAAAATCATTTTTATTTGGGTCACAGGACCAATTGGCGTAGCAACGTTCCTTCTTTTCAAACACTGATTGCAGAGGACGTCTACCCTGGGATAGATCTCATTGTTTATACCTCTTCAGGCGGTGTTAAATACGATTGGATTGTTGGGGCAGGAGCAGATCCGACCCTTATTTCTACCATTTATGGTGGTGTTCAGGGGTTAGAAGTTCAGCCCAAAAAAGTTCGTATTCAAACAGCTATAGGTGAGCTTAAAGAAGAATTGCCTTACGCGTTTCAGGGTGAAAAGGAAGTTCGTGCACGATACTTACGCAGTAAGGACGAAGTTAAAATTGATCTTGGGTTCTACGACTCTAGCCAAGAATTAGTAATTGATCCAATCTATATTTTTAGTACCTATTCGGGTTCTGCCTCTGATAACTTTGGCTATACTGCGACTTTTGATGATAATGGTAATGCCTTTGGTGGGGGAATTGTTTTTGGTACGGGATACCCAACTACTTTAGGAAGTTTTGTCACCACCTATAATGGCGGAACATTTGACGGAGCCATATCAAAATTCAGCGCGGACGGCACACAATTACTGTGGTCTGCTTATTTGGGCGGTTCAGATTTAGACCAACCCCATAGTATGGATTGCGATGAAAATGGAAACCTTTATGTCTTTGGTCTTACGGGCTCTTCCGATTTTCCAACTACTGTGAGTGCAGCAGATACCTCCTTTGGTGGAGGTAATGCAGCAGATATTGAATTTTTCACCTTCCAAAATGGAACAGATATGTTTGTGTGTTCCATAAGTGCTAACGGCGCGCAACTTATAGGTTCTACCTATTTAGGAGGAAGCAATAATGAAGGTTTTAATGATAGCCTCCGCTTTAATTACGGAGACGGTTTCAGAGGAGAAATTGAAGTTCAACGCGACGGTGGCCCCGTATACATAGCTGCTACGGCAGATTCAACGGATTATCCCATTACTCCAGGCGCTACAGAACATCAAGGGGGTTTAGATGGCGTACTTACGGTATTGCCACGAAACATGGGTCCTCTCATATACAGTACCTATCTGGGAACATCCGGGCACGAAGCATTCTATAGTCTCAGTTTAACCAGTAAAGAAGGGAATACCTCAAATTCTTCAAGAGTTTTTCTTTCAGGAGCCATTAAGACTACGGACGTTCAGTTTAAGGCAATAGGCGATTCAATCGCAATCACATCTTCTGGAAACCATTCTTCTTTATTAGCTGCGATTGATTTACGCGATTTTTCCAACCCAGAGATTGGGGCAGTTCATAGTTCTGTGGACTTAGCCTACAACCAACACTTTTTCATTGAACCCAACTTCCCGGAAGATACAGCCACAATTTTCACTGTAGTGGGACAGCATAAGGGAGGGATTCAAGCATCCAGTGTGGATTTTTGGGGTCAACCCGGAAGCGCTCAATACTTGCGAGAATTTAAGTTTGATAGCACGGCTGGGGAATTCTTTGAACGTAGAACACTTGTTTTTGGAGACAGTTCCAATTCTACTATTGATCTTAGTCCAACGGCTTTATTAGTAGACGATTGTGGGAACACGTATTTCTCTGGTTGGGGAGGTTCACCAAATACGGAAGGCAATACCAATGGCCTTACAGTCACACCAAATGCGGTTAGGACTTCAACAGATGGTCGGGATTTCTATTTTCTGGTGCTAGATCCCACATGGAAAGAAGCCCGGTTGGCAACCTATTACGGGTCTTCGGGTAGAGAACATGTGGATGGCGGAACCTCTAGATTTGACAAAAAAGGCAGGATTTTTCAAGGGGTCTGCGCAGGATGCGGCGGAAATAGTTCGTACCCGACTTATCCCTCAAATGTGTATTCATCCGTAAATGGTTCATTCAATTGCAACCTTGCGGTAACCGTGATTGATATGGATATTCAAAATGCCCGATTGCAATTGACTCCGGAGCCTTCTGCATTTTGCATTCCTGAAACGTTTAACATTCTGGACAGCTCCACGAATGTGCAGTCCTACATCATAGATTGGGATGATGGTGCAACGAGCTTAGACACCGGTTTTATTACACCACATATTTACAGCACTCCAGGTATTTATAACGTTAAGGTTATTGGTCAAGATACCGTATGTGATACTTGGGACACAACCTTATTTACCCTTCAAGTAAATCCGGCATTTGATCCGGTATGGATTGATTACAACTATGATTATTGTGATCCCGCTCGTATAGTTAATGCTACGGCAAGATTGGTAAGTGATTCTTCCATAGCTTCCGATTATGTGTTTGAATGGAACAATGCCGGACAGCTCTTCACATCAGCACAAGTGCAATTTGGCGCGCCTCTTCCCGCGTCTAACCTAGTTACAATCACAGTTTTAGACACAAGCTGTAATCGGTCTCAAGTAATAGAGGATACGCTCACCTTCCGGATTCCGCCTTTTATGCAAATCAATACCAC
>PXYR01000009.1:0-13055 GCA_003023665.1 Bacteroidota bacterium | reverse complement strand
GACGGTGTCAATGACGCTTTTACAGTGAATTCGAATGAGAATTGGGATGAATTTCATTTGATTGTTCACAATAGGTGGGGAGTAAAGGTTTTTGAAACTAATGTGGTTTCCTTTGAATGGAAAGGAGATTACGATAGTAGCATTCTTTCCGCTGGAGTTTATTTTTACCAAATCAATGCAACGAATCGCTGTGGTGATGTCAAAGAAGAAGGCGCGCTACATATAATTTATTAGGATGATCAAAGTATACCATAATCCCCGCTGTAGAAAGTCTAGGGAAGCAATTGGATTGTTAGAGAAAAAAGGGGTTGATTTTGAGATTCGTCATTATATGAATGACGAAGAAAGTATGACGGCTAAAGAGCTTGAAGAGGTACTTGATGCGCTTGAAATGGATGCCTTAGATTTAGTTCGTAAGAACGAATCTTTGTGGAAAGAAGAATACAAGGCACTTGAATTAGGCGAAGATGAAATCATTTTGGCAATGATTGAACACCCACGTTTGATGGAGCGTCCTATTGTAGTAAAAGGAGATAGCGCTGTGGTTGCTCGTCCCGCTGAGAAACTAGATGATATTCTGTAAAAATCAGCTTCCTTTTAGTATCATTTTTATGCGGAAAACAGCCTTTCCAAAAAGGTTTTTCCTTTCCCAGGCCATTCTATTGATGTGGTATTTGATATATCCTTTTCTCGTATAGAATTCTTTGAAAACCATGCCGTCTCGTTCATCTTTACCAATTCGTTGAAAAGCGCACATATTGGCACAGTTTATAGGGATTTCTATAAGATCGGGACGATTGTTTTTAATGTAAGACCGAATTAGAATAAGAGCGCGCATCCACATGTCGTGAAAAACCACTATGCCATTGTTTTCAATCATTTGGGCAGCAAAATGGAAGTCTACAAAAGCTCCGCTGAATTTATGGTCGCCGTCAATAAAAATTAAATCGTAGGTTTTGCCTTCTGCTAAAAGTTTAGGAAGCGCTTGATCTGAGAGTGCTTTAATATGGGTATGCCTACTTTGAAAGCCGGCATCTGCTATTTTACTCAATCCTGAATTTTGATAGTCTTCTTGTTGAAAGGGATCACAACTTGTTAACTTAAGTTCACTTCGGGCGCCTAACATGGTCATTGCGCTTGCGCCGTAGGCTAGACCTATCTCTAGCGCCGTATTCACATGGTACTTTAGAACAAGTTCCTTTAGAACTTCTGCCTCATGAGGCTTAATGGAAATGGTATGTTCTTTTTCTGCAGCAGCACTCATACTTCCAATTTACTCTATATTCAATGAAAAAGCCGGCTGCAAGCCGGCTTTTGTATTATTCAGTGTCCGCAAATTACTCTGCAGATTCTTCTTCTTTATGACCAATGATAGCATGAGCAATCTTTGGGTTCACAGATTCTAAGCCAATCAATGTCAACCAGTAGCCTACAAAAAGACCCAAGAATACGAGCATTGAAAAGCCCATCAGGAAAACAACTAAGAATACAAGGAAACCGATAAATTTCATACGTGTTCGTTTAAGTGGCTGTAAAGATACATTGTGCAATTGATTTAGATTCAATTTTGAATAAAAAATACAACCACAGAATATACCGCTAAAGGATAGTGTTACAGAAATTCTGTTGCCTAAATTTGTGCTCATACCACCAAGTATCAATTATTCAGAATAAGATGGAATACAGAATTGAACACGACACCATGGGTGAAGTACGAGTACCTGCAGATAAATATTGGGGTGCGCAAACAGAACGTTCTAGAAATAACTTCAAAATAGGTCCTTCCGGAACAATGCCCTTAGAGATTATAGAAGGCTTTGCTTACTTGAAAAAGGCTGCAGCATATACCAACTATGATGCAGGTGTGTTGTCAAAAGAAAAACGGGATTTGATTGCTGCCGTTTGTGATGAAATCCTTGAGGGCAAACACAATGATCAATTTCCATTGGTGATATGGCAGACCGGTTCCGGTACCCAAAGTAATATGAACGCGAATGAAGTCATTGCGAATCGCGCACATGTTTTAGCAGGTCATAACTTAGATGAGGGTGCAAGAACGATTCATCCTAATGACGACGTAAATAAAAGTCAAAGTTCCAATGATACGTTTCCAACGGGCATGCATATCGCTATCTATAAAAAGGTGGTTGAGAATACCATTCCTTCGGTCACACTACTTAGAGATACGCTACAGGCAAAGAGTGAGGAATTTTGGAAAGTGGTAAAAATTGGTCGTACCCATCTTATGGACGCTACACCACTTACTCTTGGACAAGAGTTTTCCGGTTATGTTAGTCAACTGAACCACGGGCTCAAGGCGCTTGAAAATACACTAGATCACCTGAGTGAAATAGCCCTCGGTGGAACGGCGGTAGGCACAGGAATTAATACCCCGGAAGGATATTCGGAAGGAGTAGCTAAATACATTGCACAATTTACGGGACTGCCTTTCCGTACTGCTGAAAATAAATTTGAAGCGTTAGCTGCTCACGATGCTTTGGTTGAAACTCACGGGGCTCTGAATCAATTGGCAGTGAGTTTGAATAAAATTGCGAACGATATTAGGTCGCTTGCCTCTGGACCGCGTTCAGGAATAGGCGAAATTATCATTCCATCAAATGAGCCTGGTTCATCCATAATGCCCGGTAAAGTGAATCCTACTCAAGCAGAGGCAATCACTATGGTCTGCGCGCAGGTAATGGGCAACCAAACAGCTGTAACCATAGGAGGTGCACAGGGACATTACGAGTTAAACGTTTATAAGCCGATGATGGCCTACAATGTTTTGCAGAGTGCAGAATTGATTGGTGATGCCTGTGTAAGCTTTACAGAAAAATGTGTAGTGGGTATAGCGCCAAATTACCAAGCTATTGAAAATCATTTGAATAATTCTTTGATGCTGGTAACTGCGCTGAACACAAAAATCGGGTATGAAAAAGCGGCAAAAATCGCGAAGTCTGCTCATGAAAACGGAACTACGTTAAAGCAGGAGGCCATTGAATTAGGATATCTTACCGCAGAGGAATTTGACCAATGGGTAAGACCAGAAAATATGGTGGGTAAGCTTTGATGTCGCTTGCCTACTAAGGCATAGGTTGAACTAAAACGGTTTCTTTCTCAAGACGCAGTTTTAGCCAATTTTCAAGTTGTTTGTTTCGTTTGCTAAGATTCAAAGAATCTACGTCTGCTTTCCAATTGACAAAAGCCACAGGAACCAAAGATCCGTCAGATATGCTGTCTATCCCGTATTGTAGGGTTCCGATTGAAAATCGTTCTAGTTCGGGGTAGTTGATTCTAATTTCAGCGGTTAGGTTGGCTGGAATGAGCTGCTGCTCAAGTTGAATGAGTTCGCCTTCAAGGAAGCTTATTTTTTCTTGAAAGGACCTGGCTTCGTCTCTACCCTCAGAGTATAACTGCACCATTTTAGACATTTCCTCGAGTCCTTGAGCTTCTTTTTCATCTTGCACAATAGTTAGCGTTCCGCTGAACTTCTGACTAAAAGCGGTGGACCATTTGTCTGCAAGTTCCACCGGAACACGATCACCAAATAGAACAAGAGTGACTTCAGGAGTACCGTTATTAAAGGCCACCTTTTCTTTCAATATTTCTGTTCCTGGATAGTCTACGGTTTCTACAAGATACGTTTCAATCTTTCCTTGGTTGATTGAATCCGTTACGGTTCTATACATGATATAGATGGAGGGAACGATTATGATTATTAGGCCAATAGTGAAATATCGACTGCTTTTTTTTGCGCGTAAAGGATCCAATATTTCTTTTAACGGGAATCTTAAATACCTTACAATAAGGGTGGTTGATGTTGCTATAAGTACTGCGTTGATTAAGAAGAGATAAAGGGCTCCAAAGAAATAATGCCAATCACCATGAGCCAATCCATATCCCGCTGTGCATAAAGGTGGCATTAAGGCTGTTGCAATTGCAACACCTGGTATAACGTTATTCTTTTCTTTCCTGGAACCGGCCAATATACCTGCAAGCCCACCAAAAAAAGCTACTAATACATCTAATAGTGTAGGGTTTGTACGAGTGAAAAGTTCGTTTGATGGTGTGGAGATTGGTGATACTAAAAAGTAGAACGCAGAGACCAGCAGTCCAATTCCAATTGCTACGCCAAGATTTTTTAAGGAACGTGTGAGCAATTTAAAATCATTGATCCCCAAGCTTAGCCCAAGTCCCATGATGGGACCCATCAAAGGTGAAATAAGCATGGCACCAATTACCACCGCAGTAGAATTAACGTTTAGTCCAATAGAGGCAATGAAAATAGAAAAGATGAGAATCCAAAGACTAAATCCTCTGAATTCAATATCCTTTTTGATCCCTTCAATGGTAGCGTCAGGGTTTGCGAGGTCAATGATGGAGAATCGGTCCTTTAAGAAACTGATTACGGGACTTATTATTGGCCACCGGCTGATGGCCGCATTGATTAATCCCTGCGGTTTATTGGCGTTTTCCACGAATTAAAAATCTAGGTTCTAAACGAAGTCCTCTCCCAATTCTACGCGAACGGCTTTCGCAATTTGTTTGATGGCCTGATCGTTTCCTAAAGGAAAAGTTAGTGAAGTTTTATCAGTTTGAACAACAATTTTTTCTTCAAGACTGTCAACTACTAGCGCTTTATTTTCAGAACTATTAACAATAAGACAGTTTGTGCAATTCTGAGCAATTATATTTTGTCCCACAATGGCATTGCCGTTTTTGTCCTTTTTGCTTAGATCATATACAGCACCCCAATTCCCCACATCCGACCAACCCATTACAGTTGGGATTACACAGACTTTACTTGCGCGTTCCATTAGCCCGTAGTCGATACTGATATTATCACATTCTGCATATACTTTAGCAATGCTTTCCGATTCGTATTTGGTATCCAAATCCTTCCAAGCACGGCCTAGGGTACTCATTAAGTCTGGTAAGTGTTTATCAAGACCTGCACTTAGTGCATCAATATTCCAGATAAACATACCGGCATTCCATAGGAAGTCACCACTTTGTATGAACAGCTTAGCGTGTTCTAAGTCTGGTTTTTCGGTAAAGGCTTTAACGTTGTAGATATCTCCTTCATACTTGGTTTCATCGTATTGGATGTATCCATAACCTGTTTCAGGCTTGTGCGGTTTTATTCCGATGGTGACAAAACAGTCACTCTCTTCAGTTTTTTCTAATCCTTTTCGAATTTGAGTCTCAAAGGCTTCTTCGTCAGTAATTAAATGATCAGCTGGTGTTATGTATATGTTTGCAGAATCATCGCGCTTCTTGATTTTAAGTGCTGCATATGCAATACACGGCGCTGTATTTCTGCGAAGCGGCTCCAAAATGATGTTTTCCTCTGGCAATTCTGGCAAATGCTCAATAGTCTGTAGACGGTAATTGGCATGTGTAACTACTAGAATGTGCTCTGGTTCAAAAATGCGCCTTACCCTGCTATACGTTTGTTGAATTAGGCTCTCTCCAGTGCCAAGGAAATCCAAAAATTGTTTGGGTGTTTGTTCTGTGGACATGGGCCAGAATCTACTACCGATTCCTCCCGCCATTATTACACAATAAGGAGTTCTCATTGATTTTTTTATTGGTTGCTTGGACTTGAAAACAACTATGTTGTTCAAATCGGGTACAATAGTACGGATTTCTATCTTTGGTAGGTATATTCGTGACCTGAAATAAACAACCTTAAAATGTTAAATCTCGTGCTGTTTGGCCCTCCGGGTGCTGGCAAAGGAACGCAAAGTGAATTTTTAGTGAAACGTTATTCTCTAGTGCATTTGAGCACGGGGGATTTATTCCGATATAATATTAAAAATGAAACTGAGTTAGGATTACTAGCCAAATCCTTTATGGATAAGGGTGCCTTGGTTCCGGATTCAGTGACTATTTCAATGTTGGAGGATGCCGTAAACAAAAACCCAGGAGCGAAAGGGTTCATTTTTGACGGTTTTCCGAGAACAAATGCGCAAGCAGAAGCTCTTGATGCCTTCTTAGATGGTCGTGATGTATCTATCACAAGTATGATTGCATTAGAGGTAGGAGAACAAGAACTAAAAGCTCGTTTACTTGAACGTGGAAAAACATCTGGTCGAGCAGATGATGCAGATCCAGGAGTGATTCAAAATAGAATCAATACTTATAACAAAGAAACCGCACCGGTAAAAAATTACTACGATACGCAGGGTAAATACCGTGGCGTGGATGGATTGGGTTCCATTGAAGAAATTACAAATAGATTGATCAAGGTAATTGATTCTCTGTAGTCCGTTTTCTTTACCGTATTAACAATCGTACTTTTACAGAGCAGTTCGTCACATGGCAAGCTGCTCTTTTATTATGGCTGGAAGCAACTTTATTGATTACGTAAAAATCTACTGCAAAAGTGGTCGTGGAGGAAAAGGGTCCACCCACCTATTGCGAAACCGCATGACTTCTAAGGGCGGTCCCGACGGTGGCGATGGGGGTAGAGGCGGACATGTTATTGTTCGTGGTAATTCACAGATGTGGACGCTGTTACCGTTAAAGTATCAAAAGCACATAAAAGCATCTTCAGGGGAGAACGGCGCAGGTCAGGAGAAGACGGGCGCTAATGGAGAAGACAGGTATATTGATGTTCCTTTAGGAACTGTTGCAAAAGACGAAGAGACGGGTAAAGTCCTCTTTGAAATTACAGAAGAGGGAGAGGAGAAGATTTTAGTAAAAGGCGGCCGTGGTGGCCAAGGAAATGTACACTTCAAGTCTTCTACTTTTCAGACTCCACGATACGCTCAGCCTGGAGAAGATCCTGTAGAAGGATGGTTTATCCTTGAATTAAAAGTCCTCGCAGATGTTGGTTTAGTGGGCTTTCCAAATGCAGGAAAAAGTACTTTGCTCAGCGTGGTAAGTGCTGCAAAACCGGAAATAGCCAATTACCCTTTTACTACGTTAGTTCCAAATTTAGGTATGGTAAACTATCGGGATTATCGGTCATTTGTCATGGCTGACATTCCCGGAATTATTGAAGGAGCTTCAGAAGGTAAAGGACTAGGTTATAGGTTCTTAAGGCATATTGAGCGCAATGCATTATTGTTATTTATGGTGCCCGCGGATACTGACGATTACCAGAGGGAATATGAAATACTCCTTAACGAATTGGTCGTTTATAATCCTGAGTTGGCAGATAAGAATAGAATTTTAGCCATAACAAAGTCCGATATGTTGGATGATGAGATGCAAGCTGAAATTGAGCTGCAACTTCCCAAGGATATCCCCCATATATTTATTTCATCGGTGACAGGCCAAAATATAATGGCATTGAAGGACAATATCTGGTCTGCTCTAAACGAAGAATTGTGATTGCCTTAGTTGACTCTATAATGGAATGGGACAAGCAGTTGTTCTTGATGCTACATCAACTTTTTAGCGCATCAACAGATACCTTTTGGTTGGCGGTGACAAAGACTTTCACGTGGTTACCCTTATATATTGTGCTCGTTGCACGCTTAATTAAACAATCAGAGACCCACAGCACTTGGATTTTTAGAATTGCCTTGTGTTTAGTTGGTGTGTTACTTTGGGATCAAGGGGCGAATTTTTTTAAGGAATTAATTGGGCGTCCCCGTCCCTGTCAAGAAGGGTTTGAGGGTGTTCGTATCCTTGTTCATTGCTCTGCTTTCGGCTTTTTTTCTTCGCATGCTGCCAATACTTTTGGATTAGCATTTCTAATGCGTAGGTGGCTGAAACCCTCATGGTTTCCTATACTAATTGTGGTTGCTGTGATTCAAAGTTTTTCAAGAATTCATCTCGGAGTACATTACCCTTTGGACCTATTAGCCGGGGCATTATGGGGCATATTGATTTCAACTATTTTAGTACGTATTGATTCCCAGTTTTCATGAGTTCATTCACAGCAATTGTAGCGGTTTTTTTAGGTGGTGGTATTGGAGCCGTATTGCGCTTTGGTACTACTCAAGGTATGTTGGCTGCGGGTATCGCTCAGAGCAAGTTGCATTGGGCAACTTTCGTAATTAATATCATGGCTTCTGTTGCCCTGGTCTATGTGTACAAGTTATCACCGGAAAAAAGTACACTTCAATTGCTATTGGCAACAGGAATTTGTGGCGGGTGGTCAACGTTTAGTACGTTTAGTTACGAAACGGTCCGATTAATCCAAGAAGGCAGAGAGTTAGAGGCATTAGCTTACGTGCTGGGAAGCGTCATGATTTCTATAGCGGCCATTTGGCTTTTAGTGAAATAGGTTATTTCAGAAGAGTAACTATTCCTGTTTTCGTGATCACTTTATCATTGGCGCCTTTGGCAAAAACAGACCAAGTATAGGCGCCAAATGGAGCGGGTTTGCCGTTGGGAAAATTACCGTCCCATCCAATTTCAGGTGTTTTACTATTAAAAATTTCTTCACCCCAGCGATTGTAAATTCGAAGTTCATATGATTTAACTCCAACAGCTGTTGGGGCGAACATCTCATTTGTGCCGTCTCCATTTGGTGAAAATGCATTGGGGACAAAAACTAGAGTTTCAGGATTGATTCGAACCAATGCGGTAGAGGTATCCGGACAATTATAAGTATTGATAACAACATGTTCAACTTCAAACCACCCCGTATCGTTGTAGGAATGATTTAAACTTCTTAAATCATAATAGATACTCCCGTCTCCCATGGAAGTAATGAGCGCATCTGTTGGGTCCGCGGCCAAGTCTGTAATTTCAATGTTGCTTGTGTAAATAGTCGCAGTAGGGGGATCTGCTATAAACGCTGATGTTGGTGAGGGATACACAGTAATGTAATCGTCATAATTCAATGTAATCGTATCTAAACACCCTTCAATAAAATACACCGTGAGGGTAAGGTCATAGGTGCCGGGGTCTGTGTAAGTGTATACGGGTGCGCTGTCGTTGCTGAGGACTCCATCTCCAAAATCCCAGTTGTAAATGACTTGTCCATCTGTAATGGTGCTGTCCCAAAATTCAATGGTAAAGGGCGCGCAGCCTATTTGGTTTTCTACATTTACTTCTGTTTCAGGACGCCTGTATATCCTAACGGTATCTACAAAAGTGCCAATACATCCTTTTTCTTCTACGGTCAAACTCACAATTTGGTCTCCCCATGTAGAGAAACTGACCGGCGGTGGATTCCATCCACTAAATGTTGCTAAAGACCCATTGGGCCCAAAATCCCAAGTTGCTTGGGCTAATCCACCATTGGAACTCTGATTTTGGAATGTAATCAGGTTTTCATCAAAACAAACCGGACCACTAGTGGTAAACCCAGCGTTTATAGGATTATACAATTCGTAGGTTACTTCAGCAGTATCTGTGCAAGGCCACCCCACATTGATGACCAATTGAATGGTATAAGTACCTGTGTCTCCATAGGTATAAGTAGGGTTTCGCCCGGTTGAAGATGCCCCAGGGTTATTGGGGTCATTCCATAACCACAAATAGTTGGTGCCGTTTATGGAGCTATCACTCATGGTGATAGTTGTTCCGTTACAAAAGCTGTTTGGCTGGTATAGTTGCGGCGTTGGGTCACTGACTACATTACTTTGACAAGTGGTTACGTTGAATTGGTAATCGCGTCGCAGAGTGGATAACAACACGCCGGTTGAATCATATTCTGACGCACAGACTGCAAAAACATATTGACCCGTTCCAGTTGGTGTTCCAGTTAAAATACCAGTGTTTGGATCTAAACTAATCTGCGGACTTGACGGAAGAGGATAGGCTGCAGAATATGGAAAAAGAAAGGGTACACCAGAATATGGAGGTGGTGAAGGCGGATTAGGAGCAGGGTTATTTTGGGTTCCTCCTGTAATGGGTTGGCAAAGTGAATAATAAATGGAATCGCCGTTATCTTCAAGAACGGAAAAGTCAATATTTAGGCTGTCATCTTTACACATTACAATTGGTGGGTCCGATTGGAATCGGGCGGAGCCGTTGCAACGATTATCGTTTGGTGGTATTGTTATATGGTAAGTTGATCCCCAGTTACCTGAATTTCCAACGTTTGTTATGGTGTTGTTTCTACAGCATCGTTGATACACTATGGTATATCCATGGGTGCTTGGTTGAAGGGTTACAGTTGCCTGATAAATTGCCTTTTCTGTACATACATTGGGTGGCGTCTGAAGGCAGGGGTTGGCAACTACAGCTGGAATACTTGTTATCTGACCTCTTGCCACACTTAGATTCTGTACGGCGACATTTTGTGCTGCCCCTCCATAAATTGTAATTGGCGCAAAGTTGTCAAAAGGCGCACCAGACGAATTACAATCGCGATAAACAGTCAATTTAATCTGGTATACATTCCCATTAGTGTTTGATCCCACGCAACGATATGAAATTTCACCACCTACAAGGTGCGCCGCGCTCAAAGGAGCGAAGGAGAAGAGTAAGATGAATAAAACACCGACTGTACGCATTGTCGTAAATCTACCAAATATTGTGCCCAATCCTAGGAGCGAATAAGTCCCAGCTCTTTGAAAGGAAATATTGTTGTAAACCCCTTTTGTTTGAGCCATTGCTCAGAAGAACGAAGACGAGTAACGAGCACAAAATCTCCACCCCATCCACCAAGACTTTTTACCTGTCCAGGAAGTTCTCCAAAGAGTTCTTGTTTAACCTTGGTAAGACCCAAATGTTCAGCAAGAAGGGACTCGTGTTCCTCAATAACATCTTCCAATTCTAGCAGCGATTTGGACTGTAAAAAAGCATCTGTGAGAAAATTGAATCTATCAATCTGATCATCTGAAAAAGGTTTGCTTTTTACCAAGTTCAAGCTTTCGGAGGTCAACTGCTTTTTCCCTCTATAAACAAATCCAAGTTCGTCTAAAAAGTCAAATGGAATGGTCGTGTTTAAGACTTTTGCTTTATTCTCAATTAATTGATAAGTAATTGGCCCATCTGCTTTTGCACAAGCCAGATCATATCCGCTTCCACCATGTGCGTTTTTGAAAGTTTCAAGTGGATCAACTTGCGCACATTGAGCCAATAGACTTGTGAAAGTGCTGGATGTCCCAAGTCCCCATTCAGCAGGAAATTCTAATTCAGTTTTGAAGCTCCCTGGTTTGTCTAAAAGGGATGAATGACTCTTGACTATTTGAAGGTTCTTGAGTAATCGCTTTGCCACCTTCTCATTGGATGTTCTTAGAACTTCTAACGATAAACTGATTTCTGCCCAGAACCATTCTTGGCAATTATGATCAAGGGAAGACCAAGAAATACTCTTGCCTTCTATGTTTGGGAAATAGTGAATTTTTTGACCAAGACGAGCAGGTAAAGCAAGACCTTTTGCACCTTGAGTAATGGCATACTCTGAGGTAAGTAAAAGTTTTCCGTTGGCGCGGTAGTTTAGCATGGTTTATTAGCTGCCCAGCTTAGGTATGGGCTGTCCACGCAAAGTACAGAAGTAATTTACAACTTCACGGTGATGAGGTACTTTATCTTTAAAGTACTCGGTAATTACCGCTTTCTCTTCCTGAGTCGCTTCAAGTTGATTTAGAATATTCAAGAGGTGCATTTTCATGTGCCCTTTTTGAATCCCTGTGGTTACCAATGCCCGAAGTGCTGCGAAATTTTGCGCTAAACCACTTACGGCAACAATGCCCATTAATTCCTCTGCATTTGGTTTACCCAACATTTCAAGCGCTTTGACCACCAGTGGGTGTAGCTTAGTCAAACCTCCTACCACTCCTAATGCAAGGGGTATTTCTATCCAATAGGTGAAAACTCCATCCTCTAACTTGCAGTGAGTAAGACTGCTGTATTGGCCCGATTTTGAAGCATAGGTATGGCATGCGGCCTCAACTGCTCTAAAGTCATTTCCTGTGGCAATAATGAGAGCGTCCACACCATTCATAATGCCTTTATTGTGTGTGGTGGCCCGGTAAGGTTCCGCATTCGCGATAGCTATAGCACGTTTAAATTTCCGCGCAAAGTCTTCCCCGCTAGTACCTTCACTTTCTAAATCTTCAATGGGGCAACTCACGGAGGCCCTAACGATACAATTTGGGGTGTAATTACTCAGAATACGCATAACTACTTCAAGTTTACTTTCGTCTAAACCTGAATGTGCTGAAGTAAATGATTCAAGTCGCTTAGCCATTTCTTCCAAATTGGAATTGATAAAATTCGCCCCCATGGAATCGCATGTCTCAAAGCAAACTTCCAATTGATAATAATGGTCTAACTGAGCTGTTTTATCCACCAACTTGATAGAGGTAATCCCCCCGCCTCTAGCCTCCATATTGGCTGTCAGCGATTTTGTTGATTCTCTTAATTGATTTTCAAGGTTTTCAAATTCATTGAAATAAGGTTGCGCATTTCCCTCATACATGAAATGAACATGTCCAATTTTTTCCGTGCTAATCACTTCAGTTTTGAATCCACCTCTTTGCAACCAAAAACTTGCACTTTTAGAGGCAGCAGCAACTACTGAACTTTCCTCAATTGCCATGGGAAGGGTGTAGAGCTTTCCATTAATTTGAAAGTTTGGTGCCACACCAAATGGCATGTAATAGTTGGTCATGGTATTTTCAATGAAGTCGTCGTGCTTTTGTTGCACGCTGCTGTCATTGTGCCAATAGCTTTGAAACAGCTCTAGTGTTTTGTCCGGGTGCTCAAAATTGTTTTGAGTTAACCATTCCAATTTAGCCGCTTTGCTAAGTTTTGAAAATCCTTTGATTGGCTTATTCATGACGATACGATTTACATGCACAAAGCTAACACCTTTGAATAATTATTGTTCTTTTTTGGCAGGGGTATGGAGCATCAACCCAAATTCATGGGAACATCAATGATTAAAATGCGACTGCCATTTTCAAGGCTCTTCAGGCTCACCGTATCTGTTTCCCAACATCCGAGTGCATCGCGCTTGTTCAGTTGTTGCCCAGAAACCTCAAAAGAGCCGTCAATTACAAATAAATAAGCGCCATTTTGGGGTCTTTTGACAGAATACACTTCATGACTTCCTTTCTTAAAAGTTCCCATATTGAACCAAGCGTCCTGATGCACCCAAATACCTGCATCACTTTCTTTAGGACTGAGTACTTGGT
>PXYR01000100.1 GCA_003023665.1 Bacteroidota bacterium | reverse complement strand
CATGGCTTCAATCATTGGATATTCCCTTTGCCGTTTCCTCAGCATTTGGCGCGTTCTTTCTGCTAATCGCTAATTCAAAAATTGGTTGGTGGATTAAAGTTGAAGATAACGTATTGTATTATTCGAAATTTTCTGTTTTCAGTAACTGGCAAAAAAGACGTGGCGTTGAGTACGCTATTTCCATTGAGACAATTAATGAAGTGAAAATTGACAATCAGAAGATAACCCTATACTACCGGGATCGTAATAAGATTTCATTCAATGTAATTGGGCTCAAAAAATCATCCAAAACGGCAATCCTAAAAATGCTTAGGCGTATAAAAAATAGTCCTATTAGTGACTAATTTTCAATTTATCGCTGCCAATACTGTGTATGTCGCAGCTCCATATCTGCTGTAAAACCTGCGATGGTCACTGGAATAACATCATCAAAATAGAGCCACAGTTCATCTTCAGTGATTCTAAGAATCTTGAATTTTTGATTCCCGTTCCAGTTGGCTTCAAGCTGCTGAAGCACGGGCTGACCAAAGTCATTAATAAGTTGTCGGTCGAACGACCAATCTATGGCATTTACTGCACCATTGACGGTTATTACACTATCGCTATCAATAACTAAATCTGCACTATCTAAAGTTTCGCCAAGGCTGTCCACTACAAATGTTCCAATCAAGGTGTCAAAGGTTCCAATTAAGTCGGTGATAGAGTGTGGATGTAGGGTATCCCAAAGCCCTTGTGCAATCAAATGATTGGTAACTTCAACGCCGTACCAATCCCCATGAAGTAATTCTTCCATGCGTTGCACATTTTCAGGCTCTTGCTTACAACAACCGGTTAAGGCAATGGCAATTAATAGAATAGTTCTTTTCATCTCAATGGTTTTATAGAAATCCCGTAGCCAAAATACACCCCGTAAAACGGACCATTTGTGCTTCCAGAAACGGAAATAAAATGTGTTAATTTTTCAGTTTCATAACGTTGCCCGTACCCTCCAATTAAGGAAAACCATCTACCGCGAAAATTTTTCGCGGCCTCACTGCGGGCAAAGAAAGTGTAAGTTATGTTGGGATTTTTGAAGTTCCAACTCTTATACAGTGTTGGGGTTAACAAAAAGGTATACCCTGCGTCTATATCATTAAATGTTTCTGAATACTCAAATCCTACCGGAACAGAAAATGCCCATTTTTGGTCTGCGCTAGACCATTTTGGACCTATCAAGGTAGCTAGACGTATGTTGTCTTGCTCAATATTAAGTCTAGAAACGGCCGTTGTGGAAACCAAGTCTAATTGATCTGTCAGGCCTTTATTGTAAACGGCTATACCACCTGTACTCGCATTTAGTCCACGACCTGAAAAACCACCTACTGCTAACTTCTGCTGTCCAATTGGCGTAGAGGCTGCAGTTTGGAACTCAGGCAGAGCAACAGTACAACTGCAGGCAATCAAAGCGCAAGTAAGAATTATGAGGAGTCGATTCATAAACGAAGTAACCAAGGCTAACCTTTAAAGTTTTCTCAACCCAGAGCGAAGTATCCAAGCTCTATTGCCTTTGTTGTTCACCGCGGCCTTTGCCATATCAGCTTCAGACCGGGTAGAATGAATGCTATGAACAACGTAATATTTGTCATTATATCTAGCAAGAAAGGCTTCGGGTGCCCAATCGTTAGAGATCCTATCTAAATACTGGTAAGCAAGTTGCTTTTCTATAAAACCCCCTACTATAAGACTAAATCCACGGTTAGTACTAGTTGGCGGTTCATGAACAGTTACCCAAGATATTTTGCCCGAAGAAGTTTTGGAGCCATTAACACCGCCATTATCCTCAGTAGAAACAACTTGATTATTTTTCGCATTGGCTGAACCTTCGGTATTTTCATCCGAATCTAGCGTAGCAATAATTTCATTGTCTGCACTGTCAATTACCTCAGTGGTTAATGCCAATGATTTTGTCTTGGACAGAGGGCTATAAAAGTTAAAATTAGCTACGCTTCCCTTCCTTTTGCTCTGTGCGGCCATCAAAGTAGTATCGTTAAGCTGTAGCAACCCCATATCATCTCCTCTACCATTAATTGATAAGATTTGTGCAATTGAATCGCCTAGCTCCAAGGCATACAACTGTAACCCGTAATTCCTTGAGCTACGTGAAAACCCTATTGTTTGATTTGGGAGCAACGTAGGAAAGACCTCGCTAGATGTTGAATTCACCAAGGGAACAGAAACTGGCAGGCTCCAGACACCATCAAAACTGAGGGTACTCCTGTAGATATCATAATCCCCTATGTGTTCGAAATCCGAAGCGAAGTATAGCGTGTAGCTTTCAGGGTCAAAGAAAGGATGAATATAATTGAATGATTGTTCAATAAATGGGAGTTCTTTGGTGGGATTTCCGCTGAAGGAAATCTCACTCAAGGTCATCTTAATGTCACCATTTGAGTCGGGTTTTTGACGACTGTGTGACATGATAATTGCAGAGCTATCAGGAAGCAATGCACCGGGACCTACATAATATTTAAGCTGATTAATTGCAGTGTTGCCTGGGTAACGTGTAACCCTTCTGTCTGAAATTCTCATAAGGTAGAGTGACGGGAAAGGTGTATTGGTTACCGGGTCTTTAGGGGATGTAGCGGAAGTATTTCTGTTAGAAGCAAAAAGAAGATGATTGGCGCCATAAGGCACTGCGCCGTAGTCCTCCGCGTTTGGATCGCCTAGAAGGCTTATGTTGAGTGAATCGGGTTCTCCTAATTGCTCTAACATAGATTGAGCATGTAGACTTGTGGCACAGAGCATTGCACCAAGGAAAAAACAGAAGGTGTAATTTTTGCGCATCATAGAAAGAATCTTGGAGAAGTTAAACTCTTAGCCTTGTTTATGATATCAAAGGAAAATCCAACCACATGGCTGCTTCTGGTGATATAGACCAAATCAGTAAGCGGAAAATTATACTGATAATAGAAATTCCAATCATTGGCCGTATTGATTTTAAGCATCATACCCATTTCATCTGATGGGCTATAATGTGCACCAAGGCCCCAAGAGTTTTTGTGTTCTAGGAAAGCATGCAGGTTTAGGTCCCCTGGTGAATTTGTGGTTCCCGTGGCTAAAAAACTGGTTCGAATAGACCATTCTTTGTTCAGAGCTTGTGTATACCCCGCAAATAGATGGAAAATTTGAGCTGTATAGTTGTTTTGATAGATTTGAGCTCGGTTTACATTTTTATAACTCAGACCGAAATAAGCATTTTGCCCATTTAAGGTGGTACCAATATCTATGTTGGCAATAAAGGGACCTGCAAGTGTATAGATACTAGGGTCTAATCCGTCGTAAAAAATTTCACTATTTAAATCTATTGAAGTGCGGCTCACCGTTGCACGAAGACCCGTGCTTAGGTTCCATTCTTCATTTATGGGCAGATGATAAGCACTGCTAATTGCCAATTGCCCTGTACTCATTGGTCCAAGTGCATCAGAGATTGCCATAATGTTAATGCCTAGTCCATTCAAAGTTTTGAAATCCGCAGAAAGCAGACCGGTTCTTGGTGCTCCAACTACACCAACTAACTGAGCGTCCACAAGGCTAACCACGTCTTTTCCTTGCATTCCTGCATGTGCAGGGCTTATGGCCACAGGGGTAAATAGATAATTATCCAATGAAGGATGTTGTTGAGCCCAAAGCCCGTTACCTACAAGACACATGAGAAGTGCCGTGCGCATTTGCTTAAAAAATGTCGTTTGCTTTCTCATTATTTATCTGTTGATGTATATGTATCCGTTCATCGTTTGCTCTGTACCGCCAAGTTTAATGAGGTAATAGTAAGTTCCCGTTGGTAATTCACGCGTATCATTAGTAAGCACAGTTTGAACGTTTGAATTGCCATTAAAATCATTGGCATAGTTGTCATTAGAATACACCAGTATACCGTGTCTGTTAAAGATTTGAACAGACGTGTTAGGGTGCTGTGATAACTCAGGAATCTCCCAGAAATCATTTTTACCATCTCCATTCGGGGTCATTACAGAGGCAGGGTTTAAGTCGCATAAATCGGCATCCAAGAAATCAGGGAAACCATCGCCATCACAATCGTCAAAAGGAATACCGTCTCCATTGGTGTCAAATTCAATAGCATCTGCAATTCCATCGCCATCGCTATCTGTATCCAATTGATTAGGAATGCCGTCACCGTCTAAGTCACCCATTCCTCCTCCGCCACCTGGAATTCCTCCTTCATCTTGGTTTAGTATACCATCACAATCTTCGTCTAAGGCAATGATTGTGGCGCTGTCAGAAGCTATAAAGCCATTCGTATCAATTACCGTAATGGTATAAATACCACTTTGAAGACTGGAAACGGTATCCGTTGAAGAGCCATTATTCCAGCTTACGGTGTACGGCCCAACGCCTCCAACAATAGCCGCATATATAGACCCTTGTTGGTCATCTGGACATAGATTATCACTTAACACTACAGCTTGAACGATTAGCGTATCAGGTTCTGTTAGTATGGTGGTATCCGCAATTACACAATTGTTGGAATCGGTAACCAGAACAGAATAGGTGCCGGCTGTAATACCTGTTAAATCTTCCGTGGTTGCAAATCCATTATTCCAATTAAATGAATAAGGAGTAGTACCTCCTGTTATGGTCAAATCTACCGATCCGTCAGAGGCACTAATGAAGCTGACCCCATAACCGTTATAGTCAGAAGTAATTATTGAAGATGTTAAAGCAGAAGGTTCGTCTAAATTGAAGTTTCCTTGAGCGAAACAACCGTTGGTGTCGTTTACAGTGTAGCTGTAAGCACCGGCTCCTAAATTACTTATTGATGAACCAATACCTCCGGTACTCCACAAGTAGGTATAGGGCAAAGAACCTCCGGTGACTATCAACGATGCCGTTCCATTGCTGTCAGCATTACAAAGTACGTCTGAGTAGGTTAGTGTTGTTTGAATCACACCTAAAGGATTATTTGCTACCGTAACAGGCACCTGTATACTGTCAATGTAACCAAGGCTATCCATACCGTAGAACCACACTAAAGGAGATCCAATATCTGAACAAGTAAAGAGCACTTGAGAAATCCAAAGGGAGTCGATTCCACTACAGTCAGTAGAATTATTATTAACGCCTGTAACTGTTAAGGATGCAAATCCGTTGCTGTCAAGAGTGAGCGACTGTGAATTGGCATAAAGTGCAGGTCCAACTTGGTCAATTACTGTAATGGTGAATCCAATGGAATCAGAATAGCCGGCAGCATCTGTTACCGTGTAATAAATGGTATGTGTTCCTATGGCGAAGTTCCCGTTTGGAACAATTGCATTTGTCTGGGTAGTGTAGTTCGTAGAGTTTTCCTTCACAATAGGTTGCGCCCATGTGTAAAATACGGAGCAGCTGTCTGCCGTGGTAAATAAGGTAGTATCACCCAAGGTAGAAATGAATTCTGGTGCTGTAGTATCTTCAATATCAATATAGAAACTACATGTATCACCATTTCCATTGTTGTCGTAGGCGAAGAAGTCAATTTTGAAGAATCCTATAGGTAAATAATCCCCATTGGTAAGTGTGGTATAGGCATTGGAAATGCCACAAATATCCCAAGCACTATCGCCGCTCCAAGTTACCTGAGTCCAGGAGCTATCCGGATTAGCAGTAAAGAACAAGGTGTCTGCAGGGCAATAAATCTCTGGCTTGACAAGATCTTCAATTACTAGTATTTGTACAATACTATCCGTATTGCCTTGATTATCCGTTGCTATCCAGAATAAATCATGCGTTCCAGCAGGATAGGAAGAGTCTGCCAGGTGATAAAGTGTATCTAGCCCGCATGCTTCATACCAACTTGGTTCTTTGTAATTAACAGAGTCTGATACAATACCACAAAAATCAGTTCCAGACGAAAAGTATAAAGTGTCCGGATTTGTGCTTCCAAAGGGCGCTAAAGTATCCATAACGGTAACGGTAAAGGAACACGTATCCGAATTACCGCTTGGGTCCGTTGCGAACACCATTATCGTGTCTACCCCAATAGGGAAGTAAGTGCCTAAGGTGTCCGATTGATCGTAGGTAATGCTGTCACAATTATCTGTGGCAATTTGGGGAGCCCATGAGAAATGAACGCCACAACTCGTGCTGTTTGTGTAAAGCACAGTATCCATTTGGCAGTCGACGAAGCTTGGCGCAACGGTATCGACCACAGATATGGTGAAGCCTAATGAATCTGAGTATCCTGCGGAATCTCTAACGGTATAAAAATATGTATAGGAGCCAATGCTAAATGTATCACTTGGCACAGTAACGTTTGTTTCTGTAGAGAAAAGGGTTGAGTTTTCCTGAATTTCAGGTGTTGTCCAGCTGTAGATTATAGAGCAACTGTCTGCGGGTAAGTACAGCGTAGTGTCCCCCAAAGAGGA
>PXYR01000099.1 GCA_003023665.1 Bacteroidota bacterium | reverse complement strand
GATAATATAGACAGCTATCACATCTATACAGAGCAATAAGCTACTGATTGGCTTTCATTCTTTCTATCATTTCGAAAACTGCGGGACAATGCATGACGTTGGTTTCTGTTAAACCTAAAATTGATTTCATGTTAGGGTGATTCGTGTGTGGGTATTGTCTGCACGCCTTAGGAGCATATTCGTAAATGGTACATTTGTTAGTGTCCAATGCTAAAAATGGACACGGCAAGCTTTTCATTACCCAGTCTCCATCCTCATCCACGCGTAAATATTTTTCTTCAAAAACGGCAGTTTTTATTCCTTGTTTTTTTGCAATACGTTGAATATCCTGCTTAGTAAGGAGGGGGCCTGTGGCTCGGCAGCAACGTGCACATTGTAAGCAGTCCGTTTCGGCAAATACCTCCTCGTGCATCGAATGGAATTCATCGTTCAAACGTTTTGGGTCTTTCCCTTTTAGGCGGGCAAAGAACTTCTTGTTCTCTTTCCGCTTGGAGCGGGAGATTTCTTTAAAATCTGTAAATATGCGTTCGAGGTAATTAGCCATTTGCTTGAGTAACGAGTGCTTTCAATTCCTCTCGGGTATGCTTGACATATCCTTCGTACTCTTTTGTACTTGGACCGTAGAATCCAGTATGAATCTTTACAACATTACCTCTGTGATCTAACATAATGGAGGTGGGGTAGCTGCGAATGCGCTCTAAAGGGAGAATGGCGTTGCGGTCCTGATCAGAATTGAAAGTGGCAATCACCATGGGGAAAGAGGTGCCCAAATCGCGTTTCATCTTTTTTACGGCTGCGGTGGCTTTCTCCAAGGTGCCACTGTATTCATAGCTCAGTCCGAAGACATCGATGGCTCCATCGAATTCAAGGTAGTACTGGTCTAAAACACGGCCTTCGTCCATACAGTTGGGACACCACGACCCTTGGATTGCCAAGATGGTAGGCTTAGAAATAGTGCGGCTATCGAAGTGTACCGTATCGCCATCAAGTCCTGGCAAATGCCATTCAATGTGCGTGTAATCTTCGCGCAACTTTGACATTTCTTCTGGATTTTCTAAGGTTGCGCTGTCATCTGCTTTTCCTGAGAATGAGTAATATCCTGTCATCCCTGCCCAAACATGGCCATCAATGAAACCATTTTTTACCATTGCACGGACCTTGTAAATGAATCGGCCGTCAAAGCCCATAAGTTCAAAGCCGCCTTCAACAGCATAACCTGTTAAGAATCTACTGTCACCAGTTGAGGTTGCAATAGTCCCGACGAGAACTCCGTCTTTTTTGCCAAGTTGCAGCAATGCAGGTTTTTCCTGATCGCCGATGTAGCGGGTAATGGCATATTGGCTGGAAAATTCTACAGGGCTTTGCTCGTAGGTCATTCGTCCTGGAACGAGCTCTATCTGGAGTGCGTAATTCTCAGCATCGGTACGGTAGTATTCACCGCTGTAACCGCCTTTAGTGGCGACCAGCCAAAGGTCAGAGGCGAATACGGGGAAAGTACCTTTGAGAGTGTCTTCACCGCTTAAGGCTACTTCAAAAGATTCTCGTACACCGTTGTAAAACGTTAAAATATTGTCCTCAAGATGAACGTTAAAGGACACTCGGGTAGAATCGTTTTGGATGATAGATCCTATAAAGTTTTTTCCAGCGGATTTTGCCGTTTCTTGCTCAGGTGATGAGCAAGAAAAAAGGGCCATCGAAATGGCCCCTATGATGATGTAGTTTTTCATAAACTTCTTAAAGGTTCAATTCCCCTATAAAGGTATCAATCTTTGCTTCAAGTTTTGCTTTGGTTTCAGCATGGCTATCACCAGTAGTCGCGCGTACACTAAAATAGAATTTGATTTTAGGCTCTGTTCCCGAAGGACGCGCGCTTACCTTATCTCCAGCCTCAGTGATGAACTGTAATACGTTTGAGGCGGGTAGTCCGGTACTAGAAGTAACTCCGGTGCGCAAATCAGTTTGGGTAGAGTTGCTGTGATCAATAGCTATAATCACTGGCGAACCAGCCAAAGTTTTAGGTGGGTTGTTGCGCAGCGCAGTCATCATATCTGCAATTTCTTGGGCGCCTGAGCGTCCTTTTTTGGTAATAGATATCAGACGCTCTTGGTATTGACCAAATTCGCGGTGGATGGCTTCTAGTTGCTGCAATACAGTTCGGCCTTGCGATTTGGCATTAGCGGCCATTTCGGCAATCATCACTGCAGAGGCAACAGCATCTTTATCTCGTACGGCATCGCCTATAAGGTATCCGTAGCTTTCTTCACCACCTACCAGGAATTGTTCCTGTTGCTTGTGATTAATGATGTCGGCTATCCATTTGAATCCGGTTAAACAGCGGTAGCAAGGCACACCGTAGGCTGCTGAGATATCTGCAATAAGGTCGGTAGTGACTACCGTTGCAGCAGTAAACCCATTGGTCGGCATGGTGCCATTATTCTTGTAGGCGTCTAGGATGTAGTGCACAAGGAGTGCTGCGGTGTCATTTCCGTTGAGCAGTTCCATATTTCCCTTACCGTCATTAACAGCAATACCCACGCGGTCTGTATCCGGATCACATCCAATAACCAAATCAGCTCCAGTAGCTTCAGCTTGAGAAACGGCCATGGCAAGAGCAGCACTTTCCTCAGGATTAGGACTAGCCACGGTTGGGAAGTTTCCATCTGGTGTGCTTTGTGCTTCTACGAGCTGAACGTTCGTAAATCCAGCCTTGGCAAGGGCAGGAGGGACACTGACTATAGAGGTGCCGTGCAATGCGGTAAAAACGATGTTAAGATTGTTTTTACCGGCGTTGCTCAAGGACAAGCTTGCAATCATGTCCGTGTATTTTTCATCAAGCTCTGTACCTACGGTTTCAATTAATGATTCATTGGCATCCCAACGAATATCTTCAAATCCTGTTGCACGTACTTTTTCAATCACGGCTTTATCATGCGGCGGGACCAATTGACCACCGTCGTTCCAATATACCTTATATCCATTATACTCTTTAGGGTTGTGCGAAGCGGTTAAAACAATACCGAAATCACAACCAAGCTCTCGGACACTGAAGCTTAATTCTGGGGTAGGGCGTAAGTCCTCAAAAAGATAGGTGTGTATACCATTAGCACTTAACACCTCTGCAACTTTTCTAGCAAAAGTCTTGGAGTTGTTGCGGCTGTCAAAAGCAATGGCAGCTTTAAGCGATTTACCTTCAAAAAAGGATTGTGCATAATCTGCCAATCCTTGTGTTGCTAGACCAAGGGTATATGGATTAATGCGATTGGTGCCAACACCCATGATACCTCGCATTCCACCTGTTCCAAAGTCTAGGTCCTTGTAAAATGGTTCAATGAGATCATCGCCCTTCTTGTCTAAAAGAATTTGCGCTTCTTTTCTAGTTTCTGCATCAAAAATATCTGTGGTCCAAAGTGATGCATTGGTTTGAGCAATCTTCAGTACGGAGGAATGTTCTGCCATGTGTTGTGTAGTTTTAGAAGGAGCGAAAATATAAAAAAAGGGAGCCATCGGCCCCCTTGAATATCTAGATTTAACGTAATCTTTTCAGTAAAAAGATATACTACTTGTTTTCTTCTAGCATTTCATATGAACGTGCAATAAAGGCCGTCAATTCTTCACCATGAAGCAAGTTTTGTTGCAACTTGGCCAAATCTAGTGCTTGATTAACTGCGCTAGAGCGCGCGCCTTCATCCTCCGTATCCAATATTTTAGATGCGAGACTATGATTGGCGTTAACAACTAAATCGTACATCTCAGGAAAATCACTCATTCCCATCATACCCCCGCCGCCTGTCATCTGCATTTCTTTCATACGACGCATGAATTCAGGTACTGTAATAATCAAAGGAGCTTCGGTTGAATCCATGTCTTCAAGCTTCAAGGTGAATTTCTCCTTTGGAACAATTGATTCAAGACGATTCTTTAACTCTTCTTTTTGTTTGTCACTAAGCTTAGCAACTCTAGTTTCGTCTTTCTTGATGAGATTGTCAATCAAGTCAGAATCAACTCTAGCAAAAGTGGTGTCGCTGAATTCACCTTCTAGTTTTTGAATCAAGTGCGAGGTCAACGGAGAATCTAAGAGTAAAACATGGTAACCTTTTGACTTGGCCGCTTCAACGTAACTGTGTTGGCCGTCTTTATGAGAAGCATATAATACAACGGTCTTTTTGTCTTTGTCCGTTTGATTCTTTTTGATCAATTTGAGATAGGCATCGAATGTGTGTAGTTTGCCTTCAGTGTCCTCATAGAGCGCAAACTTTTTGGCCTTGTCAAAAAACTTGTCCTCTGTAAGCATCCCATATTCAATGATTATTTTCATATCATTCCATTTGGCCTCGAAATCTTCGCGGTCCTTACGGAACATTTCATCTAATTTGTCAGCGACCTTCTTGGTGATATGAGATGAAATTTTCTTCACATTTCCATCTGCTTGAAGGTACGAGCGACTCACATTCAAAGGAATATCTGGGGAATCAATAACTCCGTGCAATAAAGTGAGAAAATCGGGGACAATTCCTTCAACGCTATCTGTAACAAATACTTGCTTTTGGAACAATTGGATTTTGTTGCGTTGTGGTTCTACGTTTGGTTTGATTTTAGGAAAGTAAAGTACCCCGGTTAAATTAAATGGGAAGTCAACATTCAAATGAATATTAAAAAGTGGCTCGTCAAAGCTCATGGGATAGAGTTCGCGGTAAAATTCCTTGTAATCCTCATCGCTTAAGTCTCCAGGTTTGCGCACCCAAGCTGGATTTGTGTTATTTACAACATTGGGAACTTTTTTGGTTTCCCACTTGGCTTCTTCTCCTTCAGCAGCGGAATTATAGCTTTCGTCTTTTTCGCCGAATTCAATGCTCACCGGCATGAACTTCGCGTATTTAGACAGTAGCTCATTGATTTTGCTTTCTTCTAAGAACTCCTCGCTATCCTCACCTATGTGCAGTCGGATTTCTGTCCCTCTGTCTTCCTTGTCAATGTCCGTTAACTCAAATTCCGGATTTCCTTCACAGCTCCATTGAACAGCTCCATCTCCTTTGTGTGAACGGGTTAAGATTTCTACCTTTTTAGCCACCATAAAGGCCGAGTAAAAACCTAATCCAAAGTGACCAATCAAATCCGCTCCATCCATTTTGCCTTCGTATTCTTTGACAAATTCTTCAGCACCTGAGAAAGCTACTTGATTGATGTATTTGTCAATTTCTTCGGCAGTCATACCAATACCTCGGTCAATGATACTGAGCGTTTTGGCTTCCTTGTCAACCTTAACGTGGATGGTTAGGTCACCTAGTTCTCCTTTGGCTTCTCCTAGGCTTGTAAGTGTTTTTAACTTTTGAGTTGCATCTACGGCGTTGGAGACGAGTTCGCGTAGGAAAATTTCATGATCGCTGTATAAGAACTTCTTAATAATTGGGAAGATGTTCTGCGCGGTAACATTAATTGATCCTTTAGACATGTTTGAATGATTTGAATTTGTACTGTGATAGTCAACACTTGTGCCAATACGTATTGCGGTATCTTTTTACTGACAGGTTGACAACCAAGTGTGTCATTTTTGCGTTAACTTATAGCACATAACTATTACTGAACACGCCAATTATGTATACAGCAAAAATCGCCGGTGCCGGCCATTATGTTCCCGAAAACATTGTGACCAATAATGATCTTGCCCTATTAATGGATACAGATGATGAATGGATTCGTGAACGCACTGGTATTGAAGAAAGGCGCTGGGTTAAAGAAGGTGACGGGAATACCGCCGCTACTATGGGTATTAAAGCAGCCCAGAATGCTATTTCACAAGCTGGGTTGGAGCCAAATGATATAGAACATGTAGTTTTTGCTACCATTTCACCAGACTATTATTTTCCAGGTTGTGGCGTTCAAGTTCAAGAAGCTCTTGGCATACACACTGCAGGTGCCACAGATGTTCGTAATGCATGTTCTGGATTTATTTACGCACTGAGTGTGGGAAATGCATTCGTACAAACGGGCATGTATAAGCATGTATTGGTAGTGGCGTCTGAATTGCAAAGCCCATTTTTAGATAAGACCACAAGAGGAAGGGGTGTGAGTGTCATTTTTGGAGATGGTGCTGGTGCTGTTGTATTATCTAGGTCCTCTGAAAATGAAGGTGGTATTAAGACCTGTCACCTGCATAGTGAAGGCAAACATAAAGAAGAATTAACCATGAAAGGTTTTGGAACCCAACATTGGATTGGGGCATTATTGGAAAAGGGAGTGAATCCGGATATTCATTTTCCTCAAATGAATGGAAATTTTGTTTTCAAAAATGCAGTGGTACGTTTTGGTGAGGTGATTAAGGAAGCTTTAGATAAAAACGGCATTACTCCGGATCAGATTGACTGCCTGATACCTCACCAAGCAAATTTGAGGATAGCTCAATTTATTCAAAAGCGAATGGGTCT
>PXYR01000098.1:3721-6425 GCA_003023665.1 Bacteroidota bacterium | reverse complement strand
ATTTTCATTAAGGTACTTTTCCCGGCGCCGTTTGGACCTAGTAGTCCAGTAATTTGACCGGACTGAATTTTCACACTTACATTATCCAGTGCTTTTTGAGCGCCATACATCTTGGTAAGGTTCTCTATAACAATACTCATGACTTTATTTCCATTAGATCCAGGAAGAATGCATATTCCATTGCAGTTTCTCTTAAAGCCTCAAATCTACCGGAAGCTCCTCCATGACCAGTCTCCATGTTACAGTACATTAAGAGAACTTCATCCTTGTCAGTACGCATTTTGCGCAGACGGGCCATCCATTTTGCAGGTTCCCAATATTGGACTTGACTGTCGTGTAACCCTGTAGTGATTAACAACGCGGGGTAATCTTGCGCTTTCACTTGATCATATGGGCTGTAAGAAAGCATGTAGTCATAACTCTCTTTGTTTTTTGGATTGCCCCATTCGTCAAATTCACCTGTAGTAAGGGGAATGGATTCATCCAACATTGTAGTGACAACATCAACAAAAGGAACAGCCGCAATCACACCACGAAAAAGATCAGGTCGCATATTGATAACTGCACCCATAAGTAATCCACCTGCAGAGCCTCCCATTGCCATGAGCGTTTCAGGTGCTGAATAGCCTTGTTTTACCAATTCATCACCACACGCTATGAAATCTGTGAACGTATTGATTTTATTGAACATTTTACCGTCCTCATACCAGGGTCTTCCCAAGTACTGGGAACCGCGAATATGTGCTATTGCATAAACAAATCCTCTGTCCAGCAGGCTCAATCGGACACTAGAAAAAGAAGGATCAATGGTATAGCCGTAGCTTCCGTATCCGTAAAGCAATGTAGGGTTTGGACCGTTCTCACGCAGTAAATCTTTTCTATACACCAATGACATGGCAACTTTTTCTCCGTCATCCGCCGTAGCCCAAATACGTTTAGTTTCATATTTGGACTTGTCATAACCGCCCAGTACCTCTTGTTCCTTACGAACTGTTTTTTCGCCCGAAGCGAAATCATAATCAATGACACTGCCTGGTGTGGTTAGTGACGTGTAGCCATAGCGAAGGTGCTTCTGATCGAAACTAGGATTATTGCCAACATAAGCGGTGTAGGTCTCCTCATCAAAAGGCAGATAATAGGCTTCGCCACCCCACGGCTGGATTCGAATGCGCACCAAGCCTTGTGAACGCTCTTCCGTGACAAGGTAGTCTTTGAAAAGCTCCATATCAGAAAAAAGCACGTTTTCATCATGTGCCAATACATCCATCCAGTGCTCCTTTGTAGTGGCGTTCACAGGGGTTTTAACTAGCTTGAAATTTGTGGCATTTTGAGCATTGGTTCGAATATAAAAATGATCACCAAAATGACTTGTGCTATATTCCAACCCCCTCTCACGAGGTTGAATGATTGTAAACTCACCTGTGGGATTGTCCGCAGCTAAGAATCTATGTTCATCTGACATAGTGGAAGAAGAACCAATCATTAAGTATTTCCTGCTCTTACTCTTGTAAACAAAACATGAAAAAGTTTCATCCTCCTCTACAAAAATGGTTTTTGTAGAATTATCCGCTGCGCTCCAACGTTTAATTGTGTTACTGCGCAATGTCTTTACATCTTTGACCGTGTAAAACAAATAATTACCGTCAGCGCTCCAAGTGGATCCGCCTGTACATTCGCCTTCTGTCACTTGGGTGATTTCACCAGTGATAAGGTCTTTAGTGTAAATGGTATAAATACGTCGGCTTACGGTGTCTTCACCAAAAGCTATTTTTTGCTTATTTGGGTGAATACTTAAACCTGCAACTTGATAATAGGCGTGGCCTTCCGCCATATCATTCACATTTAGCATGACCTCTTCTTCTGCCTCTAACGACCCTTTCTTTCTGCAGTACAGAGGATATTCTTTATCGCCTTCAAAACGAGTATAGTAGTAATAACCATCCAATAGATAGGGAACAGAACTATCATCCTTCTTGATGCGCCCAACAATTTCATCATAGAGACGGTCCTGAAGGTTTTCGGTTCCCTTCATGATTTTTTCTCGGTAGGTATTTTCTGCGTTCAAATAGTCTATGACTTCTGGATTGTCACGATCGCGCATCCAGTAATATTCGTCATTCCGAGTATCGCCATGAATGGTCATTTCATGCGCGACCTCTTTAGCAATTGGCTCGCCTGTATTTGGGGTTTCTTTCATGGTACATTGTGTCATAAAGGCTACAAAACTAAGGCCTAAGATTACCTTTTGTCGCATTGGGTTGTTTATTTTAGAGACTCATTAAAGGTCTATGAAATTACTGAATATCAACTATAACCGCCTACTTCTTGTTTTTGTGCTGCTTTTGACCATTTTTAGCTGCCGCAAACCGGAAAGAAAGATTGATTTCCAAGGGCATAGAGGTGCGCGGGGCTTGTTTCCGGAAAATAGTCTAGAAGGGTTTGACTATGCCTTAAGCATTGAGAAATTGACCACGCTCGAACTAGATGTCGTGGTGAGTTATGATAAAAATCTGATCATCTCCCACGAGCCATGGCTCAATCATGAGATTTGTGCGTTTGCACTCACCACCGACCCTATGAATTTCAACCTGTATACTATGACTACAGAAGAGATTCAGTCGTTTGATTGCGGAAGTAAAGGCAACCCTAGGTTTCCTAATCAAAAGGCTGTAGTCACTTATAAACCTGCTCTAAGTGAATTGTT
>PXYR01000098.1:0-3060 GCA_003023665.1 Bacteroidota bacterium | reverse complement strand
GACAACGCCTGATTGAAATAACCTATGGCTTCTCTTCTTAAATCTAATTGTAGATGTATATACCCAAGATTGAAAAAACTTTCAATATCTGCTGGATCCAACTTTGTACATGCAGTAAAATCCTCTATTGCTCCATTCCACTGCTGATTCTTTAGGTAATACATACCTCTGTTATAGAAACTTAATTTATTTAAAGTATCTAATGCAATCAATCTATCATAGTAAGCAACAGCTAAAGGGTTGTCTAGCGCACTGTAAAGTACCCCGCACATGTCTATAGCCTCCACGTAATCAGGCGCAATATCTATAGCCTTCTGAAACCATTGTAAAGCTTGAAGCGTATCACCTAGAGCATCTCTCATTAATAAGCCTTTCAAGAAATGTGCTTCAGGGTTCTTTGGATCTAAATTCAATACGCCATCTACAAGTTCAGCGCTCTTTTCAAATTCAGTAACTACATGATAAAGCTGGGCCATTTTTAATCGGCAAGGCACATAAGAAGGATCCAAACGCATACACTTTTGCCATGCATCCCTACTCTCTCTTGTAATGTTTGTAGCAAATCCTAAATCACCCAAGATTTCAAGCGCACGCAGGCGATTACTATCTACAGCCAAAACGGCATCTATATCCGCTTTAGCATAGGCTAAATTCCTAGCTCCTAGATACAATGCGGCCCTAGATTCTAAAACATCTAAATTATTTGGGTTGTCTATAATGAGCGCATTTAAACTATCCAAAGTAGCGCGACCCTTGTTTATGGCAGCAACTGGCTCATTAACTTCAGGTATGAGCACAGAATCATTTTCATTTGAAGTATTTGAACACCCTATGACCATATTTAGGGCAAAAATCACAAATAAGGCCCTACGTATTTGAATCCAATTCATAAGTCAAAAATGAGGTAAAAAAAAAGCCCCGCCAAGCGGCGGGGCAGAGAATCAATAAATCAATTCTTAGAAGTTGTAACGCAATGAAGCGTTCCAAGTACGACCGAAACCAAACCAAACAGAGTTAGCTGTATTGATACCGTTCCAGTTTTGAGTCTCATCTGTACTCGCGTGAATGTTTGTATTAGATTCAGCAATATAAACTGCATCCAATAAGTTGTTCACGTTGAAGCGGAATGAGGCCGCGTTTCCAAATAAATCAAAACGAGTTGTGAAGCCCAAATCAATTAAGCTGTAGGCAGGAAGCTTCACAGCACCCGCGTTTCCTTCGTCTTTGAAATCTGAATCAACCACACCCCAATCGGCATATAGACCATCCACATAACGGAAGTTCAAGTCAACACTAAAGGTTTTGTTGATTTTATAGTCTGCATTTAAAACTGCAGTAGTTTGAGCAGCGTCACCAACACGTGCACCGGCTACATAAAGAACCCCAGTACCTATTTGATTTTGATTATCATCAAACAAAGTAGACTCAAAATCTTTAGTATATCTCCAATCGCCCAAAGAAACCATACCTTTTATAGTCAAGTCACTAGTGGCTAAATACGTTCCCTCAAATTCAATACCGTTGTGCTGAACATCAATATTTTTGAATTGCGCTGTACCTTCTGCACCGTTTGCATTGATGAACGACTGAGAGATAAATCGGTTACCCCAGTTCGTTGCATAGGCATTCACGTTGAAAGACATATTGCTGGTGCGGTAACCGTAACCCAATTCAAATGAAATGATTTCCTCGTTTTGAAGGTCCGGGTTGATGTCATTGGCATACCCAGGGAACACGCCGTCAAAGTTTGGCTGACGAGAAATGTAACCTGCATTCATAAATACGTTTGATTGCTCGTCTATGTTATAGTTAGCACCACCTTTAGCATAACCACCTAATAAACTACTCACTTCAGATTCAGGATTGTTTGCTTGATCAAAGTAATCAATACGCTGGAAGCTCTGGTTACTTACACCTGCCTGCACTACGGCAGTCAAGCGACCGTTGTCATTGTATTCAGCCATACCGTTCAAACCTTGCCATCCTACTTTACCAATGTTGTAGTAATCAATCTTTGGACCTGCAATACCGGTGTTATTGAATGGAGAAGCTTCAATGGTTGTATTAACAATGCGACCGTTCTCATTGTCATTACCTGTGGAATAGTATCCGTCAAGACCCATAAGGTTGTTCATTGCGCGATAGTGGTAACCTGTATAATTTCTTAGATCTACACCTATAGAATACGTCATTTTACCTTGAGTGATTTCAAGATTAGAAATGGCACCAATCCAGTTGTGTGAGTTCATAGAAGCACGTCTTACCATTACGGCACGATTCACGTTACTGTCACGGAATCCGTTGGAACCTATTAGCTGACCATTAAAATCAGAGATTTCACCCGTATATGGATCAGTAGTGCTTTGGTTTAATGAAACTATATTGTCAAAGTCTATAGTTCCGTCCGCATTTCTTGAAGCAATGCCCGTGCTATCTTCCATCCAATGCTCGTACAAGTCTTTGCGGTATGGAAGAACATTCATATCACTGTTGCGGAAGTAATTTCCACGTGGACCTGTACCTCCACCACGACCGGCAGAACCGTATAATGAGGTTGCTAGCTTGATGTTTTTAGCAATATCCCAATCCCAGTTAAACGTGGCAAGTGGCTTATTGTAAAAGTTGCGACGCATAGAGAATTCGTCTACATTGCCATCTTCATCAGTCATTGTACCTCCATTAGTATTCCAACGGCGATTGATTTCACCTCCATCACCTTTAAAGCCATTGTCTTTTGTGAAATACTGGTAGTCACGAATACTTACCCATACATCACGTTGATGGTGCCATTGACCTGCACCAATGAAACTTGCATTCATGCTGTGCGCAGATCCTTCTGGGTTATAACCAACGGCAGCAAAGTAGTTGTACCCCTCACCCTGCGTTTGGTTGATGTAACCGTTACCCATCCAACGCGAAATAAGAACAGAAGAAGCCCAACCTGCTTCATTCTTACCTGAATTGTAAGATGCTGTAGTTTTAAAATATCCGTCATTACCTGCGGACTGAGAGAATGAACCCCCTTCTTTGAGTTCTGCTGCTTTGGTAAAAATACTTACC
>PXYR01000097.1 GCA_003023665.1 Bacteroidota bacterium | reverse complement strand
GGTGGTATTTTCAGCAATACGACTATGCTTTTGATAGTCTCCAGAATAAGGGGGCAGTAATAGATACGGTCAGCGGCTTCAAGTCTGTACGTGATTTTGGATTTAATGCATCCATGAACACGAAAATTTATGGAACCTTCCTGTTTTCCAAGGGGCCAATTAAAGCAATTCGCCATATGGTAACTCCTAGAGCAAGTTTTAATTACCGGCCGGATTTTGGCAACGAGTTCTGGGGCTATTATCAGAACTTCACGGATACACTCGGTAATGAGCTGTATTATAATCGTTATAGTGGATTTATATACGGATCACCGGGTAGGGGTTCCAATGGGTCTATTTCACTTAATCTAGATAATAATTTAGAGGCAAAAATTTCGGCTAGAGGAGATACAACTGGGAAAGTGAATAAGGTGAAGATTCTTGAACGATTTAACCTGAGTACCAACTATAATCTTGCTTCACAAGACGGCTACAATTGGAATGTTCTGCGTTTGACAGCGCAAAGTTCGCTATTCAAAAAGAAATTGAGATTGAGTTATCAGGGGCAATTTGATCCTTACAGTTATAATGCAGATGGGGAGCGGCAGCCTATTCTAGCATGGCGCCAAGATCAAGGATTTGTTGTTCATAGGTCTTCTCAGTTCTCTGCGAGTACTTCATTAAAAAGCAACAGGCAAAAAAGCAGGGAAGCCATCACTTTAGAGCAAGGCGCAGGAAGTTTTACCAAAGGAGATATAGATTTTTATCAGTACGACGGTTTGGTGTCAATGCGTCAGGATTGGGATATTCGACTTAATTATGACCTTCGTTTTCTTACCAAAGTTGAGCCTGGTGATTCGCTCAGTAATGCGCCACTATTTATTAATGAATTTGCTGCACACTCAATCAGTGTTTCAGGTAGCTATCGACCCACAGACAATTGGAGTTTAAACTACAAAACAGGTGTAGATTTGGCCGATCGCAGTATAGCTTTTACAAATATCAACGCCGTACGAGACTTGCATTGTTGGGAAATGAAGTTTACTTGGGTACCCTTCGGTTCAACCCGGTCGTATTTAGTGGGCATCAATTTAAAGAGTCAACAATTCAGACAGGTTAAAGCACAGCGCCGTAGAACAGCGGTGGATTTCTAAGCGATCGTTTTTACCCAGTTTTCAATAACCTTAAAGCCATCTGTGGTCAAGATGCTTTCAGGATGGAACTGGACGGCAAAAGCTTTTTTTTGAGAATTTTCCATCACCATAGGAGCAAAATCATCCATAGCTGTTGCACATATGCACCAATCTTCACCTAAAGACTCCGCATTTACCGCCCAGCTGTGATACAACCCCACTGTTTTGGCTTCGAGACCATTTAAAAGAATACTTGGTTTAATGTTTTCTAGTTGCACCGTGCGTCCGTGCATGACGCCTTTTCTGTTATACAACGAAGCTCCACAATGTTCTGCCAATGCTTGCATTCCCAAACAAATTCCTAAAATCGGGATGTTTCCAAAAGCCTTCTTTAAAATAGGCATTAATTGTCCGCTTTCCTTCGGAAGGCCAGGGCCCGGACTCAAAACCAAGCCGTCAAACAACTCTAGCGAAGGCAGCGTTTTATCATTACGCACTACGGTGACGTCTACCTCTAGTTTTTCCAGGTAATGAACGAGGTTGTAGGTAAAACTGTCGTAATTATCTATTAGGAGTACCTTCATCATGCAAATATGAACTAAATTGATAGTTAAATCGAATTCGTTAAAATGAATTGAGCATGAAAAAAGCAATTGAAGGGAAGGGGCTTGCGCCTGCTATTGGTCCCTATAGTGCAGGTATAGAGGCAGGAAATATGATATTTACCTCAGGCCAAATTGCCATGGATCCACATACAGGGGCCCTAGAGTTGGAAAGTATTGAGAGTGAAACGGAACGCGTTATGTGTAATCTACAAGCGGTCCTCCTTGCTGCAGGTTCAGACTTTAACAACGTTGTGAAAACCTCAATTTTCTTGAGTAGCATGGATTATTTTCCGCAGGTCAATGAGGTTTATGCCCGACATTTTAACGCCCCATATCCGGCTAGAGAAACCGTTGCAGTAAAAACGTTACCAAAAAATGTAAATGTTGAGATATCCTGCATTGCCGTACGTAAGAGTTAACCATTTGGGTATTAAATTGCACCCTCATTTTAAACACATCAGAAATGGATTTTGACGTAATTGTAGTAGGCTCTGGACCGGGTGGTTATGTAACAGCAATACGCGCTTCTCAGCTTGGATTAAAGACGGCTGTGGTAGAAAAAGAGAATCTTGGAGGCGTATGTCTGAATTGGGGTTGTATACCAACAAAGGCTTTGCTGAAAAGTGCACAGGTATTTGAATACGTAAAGCATGCTGAAGACTTTGGTATCAAAGTGAGTAAATACGACAAAGATTTTAATGCAGTTGTAAATCGCTCAAGAGATGTTGCCAATGGAATGAGCGGTGGCGTTCAATTTTTGATGAAAAAGAATAAAATCACGGTACTTAACGGTTTTGGGACTGTACAAGCAGGAAAGAAAGTTGCTGTGACAGATGCAAGCGGAAAAGAAACCATCTATGCTGCAAATCATATCATCATTGCCACTGGAGCTCGTTCAAGAGAACTTCCTTCTCTACCGCAAGACGGCAAGAAAATCATAGGTTACAGACAGGCCATGACCCTTGAGAAGCAGCCAAAGAAGTTGGTTGTGGTTGGTTCAGGGGCTATTGGAATTGAATTCGCATATTTCTACAACAGCATGGGCACGGAAGTTACTGTTGTAGAATATTTGCCCAACATTGTACCGTTAGAGGATGAAGAAGTCAGCAAGCAACTTGAACGCACATTCAAGAAGAGCGGAATAAAAATTATGACTAATTCGGAAGTTACTTCCGTTGATACTTCAGGAGCTGGATGTAAGGTGACTGTAAAAACTAAGAAAGGAGAAGAAGTCCTTGAAGCGGATGTGGTGCTGTCTGCAGTGGGGATTGCTCCTAACGTAGAAGGAATAGGTTTAGAAGATGTTGGAATTGCTACGGATCGTGGACGTGTAATGGTCAATGATTATTACCAAACTACGGTGCCTGGATATTATGCAATAGGTGATATTGTCAAAGGTCCAGCACTAGCGCATGTAGCTTCCGCAGAAGGTATACTCTGTGTTGAGAAAATTGCCGGACATAACGTTGAACCACTGGATTATGGAAACATACCGGGTTGTACTTACTGTTTCCCGGAAGTTGCTTCTGTGGGAATGACAGAAAAGGCAGCTAAGGAAGCAGGGTATGAACTAAAAGTAGGAAAGTTCCCATTCTCTGCATCAGGTAAAGCATCTGCCTCAGGTCACAAAGACGGATTTATTAAAGTGATTTTTGATTCGAAATATGGTGAATTACTTGGGGCTCACATGATTGGCTCAAATGTAACGGAGATGATAGCCGAAGCTGTACTGGCAAGAAAACTTGAAACTACCGGACATGAAATTTTGAAAGCTGTTCACCCGCATCCTACGCTGAGCGAAGCGTTTATGGAAGCAACTGCAGCAGCGTATGATGAAGTCATTCATTTGTAAACAACGCGCTTAATAGGAGAGACCGCCCCAACTTTGGGGCGGTTTTTTTGTTAACCCAATTGATGAATCCACTTTTAGAATTTAAAGATTTAAATTTCTCTTACGACCAAGTTGATTTCAAATTTGGTAGTGCTTCCGTCAACGCAGGAGAGATTGTTGTAATTGTTGGTCCTTCCGGGGCTGGCAAGAGTACCTTAATGCGCCTATTACGTGGCGAATTAGATGCATATAGCGGGGAGGTAATCATAGATGGCACCGCCGTTGAGACTAGAAAAAAACGGCTCGTTTTGGATGAAACCAAAGCAGGATGGGTACCTCAATTAGATGATCTTCAAAATATGTTGAGTCTAGAGGAGAACATTGGCCATCATATTATTGGAATGCACCCTGAGGACAGGGAAGAACGTATAGAGGCTCTAAAGTCTGCCATGTATCTTGAGCAGTTCAGTGGTCAAAAAGCCAAAACATTAAGCGGCGGCCAACGTCAAAGAGTAAGTATTGCAAAAGCTATGGCCGGCAGCCCTCCTGTGTTATTAATGGATGAAAGTTTGGCTCAGTTGGACCTGCGCACAAAATCCTTGATATTAATGGATTTTAAGGCGATGATTAAGCGTGAACGTTGTGCGGCATTATTGGTATTACATGATCCGGCAGATGCACTCTTTGTTGCAGATACACTTTGGGTAGTTCAAGGCGGGCAATTAGTTCAAAAAGGTAAGCCAAATGAGATTATTGCGGAACCTATTCATCATGAGATAGCTGGTTTATTTGATTACATCAATGTGCTTCCGTTACATGTTGAGGTGCCTGGGAAATGGCGTGAAAATGACCAAGAAAAATGGTGCTACGCGCATGAGTTACCCAAACTAAAGGCTACGCCCATTGAAACGATTAAGCTTCCAAAGGGTGAAATGCGTATTTACAATTATCATGGGTACCGTTTGATCTCAAAATAGTCTCCAAATAAAACGCCCCGCTCTTAAAAGAACGGGGCGTTTCTAAGTACTCCAAAAGATTATTACTTCACCTTATCAACGATCGCTTTGAACGCTTCCGGGTGGTTCATGGCTAAATCTGCCAAGACTTTACGGTTCAATTCAATGTTCGCCTTTTTCACCTTACCCATGAATTGAGAGTAAGACATACCGTGCATGCGTGCACCAGCGTTAATACGCTGAATCCACAATGCGCGGAAAGTGCGTTTTTTGTTCTTACGATCGCGGTAAGCATACTGAAGACCTTTTTCAACAGCATTCTTTGCAACCGTCCAAACGTTTTTGCGACGACCAAAGTAACCTTTGGCGTGCTTCATCAATTTTTTTCTGCGCTCTCTTGAAGCAACAGCATTTACTGAACGTGGCATAATTGTTTAATTTTTTGTGAGCGGTACTTCTACTATTTCAAAAAGGTTTATTTACCGAGCACAGGGTTATTAACTAACTCTGGGAATTACTTCATTCCCAATTGATTCTTGATGTTTGCAACATCAGAATCGTGAACTAAACCAGATTTTGTCAAACGACGCTTCTGGTCAGTAGCTTTCTTTGTCAAAATGTGTGACTTGAAAGCATGCTTCCTTTTAATTTTACCAGTACCTGTCAGCTTAAAACGCTTTTTTGCACTGGATTTAGTTTTCATCTTTGGCATGATTCAACTGTATTTATTTGGAGTAACTTTTATTTTTTTGGGGCAATAGTAATGTTCATCTTTTTGCCGTCCATAGATGGCATATGCTCAACTTTTCCATATTCTTCTAGGTCTTGAGCAAGACGCAACAATAATATTTCGCCCTTGTCTTTAAAAACAATCGAACGACCACGGAAGAAAACAAATGCCTTTACTTTGGCTCCACTCTGGAGAAACTCTATAGCATGTTTCTTCTTGAATTCGTAATCGTGATCGGAGGTGTTTGGACCAAAACGAATTTCTTTGATAACGACCTTAACCGCTTTCGCAGCAAGTTCTTTTTGCTTTTTACGCTGATCGTACATGAATTTGCTGTAATCAATGATTTTACAAACAGGTGGATCGGCTTTTGGCGAAATTTCTACCAAATCTAATTCTAAGTCTTCAGCCATCCGCAAGGCATTTCGAGTATCGTAAACCCCAGGTTCAACATTATCTCCTACCAAGCGAATTTTTGGAACGCGGATACGTTCATTCGTTCTGTGATTTGCAGCTAACTTTTCTTTTGGCTGCTTTCTTTTTCCTCTTCTCAGTGTTCCGTTGTTTTAGTTAAACTGTTATTAATCAATTAATTGAGAAATCTCATCCTCAATGCTTTTTACAAAATCTTCACGGGTCATTGTTCCCAAATCTCCTTCTCCATGACGCCGTACACTTAGCTCTCCGCTGGTTGCTTCTTTTTCACCAACGATTAACATGAACGGAATCTTCGTCACTTCTGCGTCTCGTATCTTCCTGCCAATCTTTTCGTTACGCTCATCTACGAGGGCGCGAATATCGGAAAATTCTAGGAATTCTGCTATTTCTTTTGCGCAGTCATTGTATTTCTCACTTACTGGTAAAATCTTCACCTGCTCCGGTGTAAGCCACAGTGGGAAATTACCACCACAATGCTCCAATAATACCGCAACAAAACGCTCCATGGAACCAAAAGGTGCACGGTGAATCATTACAGGACGATGACTTTCATTATCAGAACCCTTGTATTCTAGTTCAAATCGTTCGGGGAGATTATAATCTACTTGAATGGTTCCTAGCTGCCAACTTCTTCCAAGAGCATCTTTGACCATAAAATCTAGTTTTGGACCATAAAAAGCTGCCTCGCCGTATTCAACAATGGTATTCAGGTTTTTCTCCTCTGCAGCCTCAATAATTGCACTCTCAGCTTTCTCCCAATTTTCATCCGATCCTATATATTTTTCCGGTTTGTTAGGATCCCTCAGGCTGACCTGCGCCGTGTAATCGGTAAAATCAAGTGTTTTAAAA
>PXYR01000096.1:5383-6538 GCA_003023665.1 Bacteroidota bacterium | reverse complement strand
GCTGAGGTCAAGATTATCCTGAGCTGTCTCAGACAATAAAACTTGCCCCGCAAGATTAATCGCCTCTACGTTTTCTCCCCTCCATTGCAACGGTACATTCAAGATGCCAGCGGTCGGGTTAGGGTATAAAAGCACTTGCGTTAACTGTTCAATACCAAATCCCTGAACACTGAAACACCTTGACCATACAGTACAGCCATTCGCAGTAATAATGACTGCATAATTTCCATTTGAAGTAGGTGTAAAAGATTGCTGTGTTGCGCCAACAACAAAGGAAGAATCGTCGCAATTTACCCATTGATAGCTTGCCCCTTGAGCATAAGAAACAAATTGAGGAGGATCAGACAATGTCGTGCCAAGAGTCGTATCCACAGTGCGAACCAAAAGATCATATGAAATCACACTATCACAGCCATTCATATCCGTAAACGTGTGTGTATACACCGCAGTACTGTCCCAATACATCGTGCTGTCTGGAGACCACATTCCGTTACAGACGGTCATTGCAATAGAATCGTAATAATTAGGATTCATATCCCTTCCTATCGTCCAATTCGAAGAAGAACCACTCAAGCTAAAGTTGTTCAATGTTCCATTATTCGTTCCGGCCTGGTCGGTTAACGTTGTGTTGGAGGAGTTTCCTCCGTTAGCATTGCCTTGATTGAAGGTGTAGTATGCTTTTAGGTTTGTTGGGTTACCACATATCTCTTTATTGTAATGTGCATAGATATCTGCATCAGTAAGGGCAACGTCCCAAACGCGTACCTCATCAATATCTCCATCAAAAGGATTTACACCATCTATTCGTCTGCCAATAACCAATGCGCCTGCACCCGTATTTACGGCAGTGGAGAGGTTGCCTGAGGCTTCTTGGACTCCGTCAATATATATTCTATGTTTCTTGTTTGTGGACGAAGGATCATACACTGCCGCGATGTGGTGCCAAAGCGAATCATTAACAGCCGATGTACCACTAAGCCCGCTACCACCAACTTCAACGCGAACAGAATTAGCCCACAATAGATTCAAGGTATATCTAGCGCCAGTGGAAAAACTTCCCATGTCTACCACTACTTTTTGCTTGCCGCCACTCGCCCCCGGAACACAATTGGCATTGGTACGCACCCACGCTTCTACCGTACGTGGATTGTTACC
>PXYR01000096.1:0-4868 GCA_003023665.1 Bacteroidota bacterium | reverse complement strand
TATTCTTCGTAATAGGGCTCAAAATCAATCTGTTTCCTTTCTAAATCCACATTTTTAACCGTTATCGTAAGCGGGTCGCCTAGCTGGTATATCTTGCCTGAACTCTCTCCTTCAATACAGTAATTCTTGCTGTCAAAAGTGTAATAGTCGTCCCTAAAATCTCTAATGCGAATCATTCCCTCACAATAATTTTCACTTAACTCCACGTAGACTCCCCATTCCGTAACTCCAGAGATCACCCCCATAAAGGTCTGTCCCACATGCTGCTTCAAGAAAACGGCCTGCATATACTTAATGGAAGCTCGCTCCGCGTCACTAGCTGCTTTTTCGCGCTCGGAACTGTGATCACATAATTCTTCGTAAGTACTGTAATGAGGGGATTTTCCGCCGTCTAAATAATGTTGAAGAAGGCGGTGAACCATGACATCTGGGTAACGACGAATTGGCGAGGTAAAGTGCGTATAGTAATCAAAAGCAAGCCCATAGTGTCCTATATTCTGTGTAGTATATTTTGCCTTGCTCATGGTGCGAATAGTAAGGGTCTCTATCATGTTTGCTTCTGGAGTGTTTTTCACCTTTAGAAGCATCTTATTTAGACTATTTGTAACTGCTTTCTTTGAACCTAATCTCACCTCATGACCGAATTGCCTTACGAATGTGCTCAAATCCTGTAGTTTGGTTGGATCTGGATCATCGTGTATGCGGTATACAAACGTGTTCGTTGACGGTTCGCCGTTCTTGGCACGGCCAATAAATGCTGCCACGCTTCGGTTTGCTAGAAGCATAAACTCTTCTATGAGTTTATTTGCGTCTTTGCCTATTTTGAAATACACGCCTAAAGGTTTGTTTTCTTCATCTAATTGAAATTTAACCTCCTTTTTATCAAAGCTCAACGCACCGGAACTCATTCTTTTATCCCTGAGGATTTTGGCAAGTTTATCTAAAAGGTTAATCTCATTGAAAAAGTCAGCTTTCTTTCCTTCGGGGTGAACCCCTTCAATAATCTGCTGTGCCTCTTCATAGGCAAACCTTCGGTCCGAATGAATCGCGGTTCTGCCAAACCATTCATTCAAAACATTAGCTTCTTCGTCCATCTCAAATACGGCTGAAAACGTGTATTTATCTTCATTTGGACGAAGCGAACAGGCCCCGTTAGAAAGTACTTCAGGAAGCATGGGCACCACACGGTCTACTAAGTAAACACTTGTGGCTCTCTCGATAGCCTCGTCATCTAATATGGAGCCGGGGGTCACATAATGGCTTACATCTGCTATGTGCACGCCTACCTCCCAGTTGCCGTTTTCTAACTGCTGCAGACTCAATGCGTCGTCAAAGTCTTTTGCATCTGCTGGATCAATTGTGAAGGTCGGGACTTGCCTAAAATCTCTTCTGTTTTTTGAGATTTCTTCCTCATGAATAGACGTATCCAATGTATTGGCCTCTTGTTCTACTTCTTCCGGAAATTCATAAGGCAAACCAAATTCTGCAAGCACTGCATGAATCTCCGTATTGTGCTCTCCTGCATTTCCTAAAACTTTAATAATCTCCCCAAAGGGTGAGCTAGCCTTTTTAGGCCAATCCACTATTCTAGCGATTGCCTTTTGTCCGTGCTCTGCTCCATTTAGCTTCTCTTTGGGAATAAAGATGTCTACCTGCATTTTTCGGGAGGACGGAACCAAAAAACCAAAATGTCCGCCCATTTCAATGGTCCCCACAAAGTCTATAGCCTTGCGCTCAATGATTTCAACAATTTCGCCTTCTAGTTTTTTTCCTCCTCTTCTAGCAAAAAGGCTTACGCTAACCTTGTCGCCGTCTAAGGCCTTGTTGAGATTTCCAGAGTGTATTAATATATCTCTTTCCGTATCTGGGCTCACCACATAGGCGTTGCCGTTGCTTGCCATATCAACAATCCCCTCAGTAAACACTGCGTTATATTTTAACTTGTATTTACCGCGATCTACGTTTATTATTTTTCCTGAACGCTCTAAGTCGCTGAGCGCCATTTCAATCTTTGCCTTGACCATTGCTGGCTTATACCCGAGCTGCGCAGCGAGTTGCTTATAGTTGAATTTTCTAGTAGGAAACTTTCGGAACACCTGTTCCAAGCTTTGAGCGTAGGCCTTAACGTCTACGCTTTGAGAGCGTTTTTTTGCTCTCCGATTGTGTTTTCTTGCCATAATAATTACTCATAAAGATAGGTTCTTTATAGCTGCAGTGCCTTGGACAATGTTTTATTGTTGCTAACTTAACTTTTAAGATTTTTTTGCCACCTAAGGCAACCCTTTGGCACAAATCTTACGTCTTATAAATAGAAACCTACCTAACCATGGAGCGATTGCTCGAGGCTTGCAGAAAGGGCGAACGTAAAGCTCAAAAAGAACTGTATCAGCGTATGTCGCCTGTGTTAATGGGAATCTGTAAACGTTATTTGAAGAGAAAAGAAGATGCAGAAGAGGCGCTCGGGAATGCGTTCCTTAAGATTTACTCATCGCTCTCCCAATACAAGGGAAGCGGGAGTTTTGAAGGGTGGATGAAAAAGATTACGGTCAGGACTTGCCTAGACTTCTTAAGAGCCAAGAACAGCCCTTTTGACTTAGACTGGGAACAAGAAACTGCTGAAGAGCCAGTAGGCCTAGATGACGCAGAATATCTCCTGTTTTTAATCGGTCAACTTCCGGTTGGATACAGAACAGTGTTTAACCTTTATGCAATAGAAGGGTATAAGCACCACGAGATTTCCGATTTGCTGAATATCAGTGAAGGAACTAGTAAAAGCCAGTTAAGTAAAGCGCGGAGGATTCTTCAAGAACATATACTAAAAGAACGAAAAATTAAGAAATGAACAAGCTAGACAACAGGTTTAAAGACGGGTTAGAGGACTACACCTCGCTTCCTTCTCCTGCGGTATGGGACGCAATTGAAGCCAGTCTTAATGACTCTAGCAGAGGGATAAAACGAACCGTTTCCCCGCATTGGCGTTGGATTAGCGGCGCTGTTGCTTCTATTGCGCTAGCATTGTTCTTTCTTCCAATAAAGCAATCAGCCGTTTACTTTCCTCGTACAGCTCCGACTCCTAACGAAAAGCTTTCTGCTCCGACCCCTAGTCTAGTAGAGTTCTCTGAGTTGGCTGTTGAAGAGCTTTTCTCTAAAGGCACCAAAGAACCTGTTTCAGTAAATCCGTTGACACAATCTACCCTCTTTGCCTGGGAAAAGAATTTGGAAGCGGATGAAGCAGAGATCGCTTTAAACGACGAGTTGCTTCCTTTGGTCCGTATACAATCCGAGTGGATTCAGGAGCCTGTTAAGGTTCACGTAGTGTTTACCAACAAATCCTCACTAGAACGCGTGGCTACAATTACGCCTGTTCAAGAAAAAAGTCTTTTAAGTAAAACGGCAGGAGCAACAGCCCGTATAATGGGAACAAACATTGCCAAATTAGTTGGAAACGGAACAGTCAATTGGGAAACCGCAAAGATCAAATACAATAAACTAGCATTAAGCAACAAATCAAAAACCCCTAAAATCAACAACAAATGAAAAAAACAACAATCACCACTTTACTAGCGTTAGGCTACCTAGCACTTGGGCTGAGCGTAAAGGCAAGCACCACCAATTTTAAAGAACTTCATTTTCCCAATGACACCAATGAAATTTCGATCGAAATAGACGGAGTGGAAGCTGGCGCAGGTCTCTTAGAGGCAATCACAAAAATTGTGACTATTAGCACCACAGAAGCAGCAAAGTTGGCTGAACAAATTGCAGAGATAGAGGCTTTGGTGAAAGCAGGAACTTTAACAGAAGAGGAGGGTGATGCAAGAGTAAAGGAATTAACCGAGAGCTTTGAACAGCGCATGGAAAGTTTTGGAGAAAGCATGGAAGCCTGGGGAGAAGAATTTGGTGAAAAAATGGAAACCTGGGGAGAAGAGTTTAGTAAAAAATGGGAGGACAGAGCTGAAGAGCTAGAGAAAAGCATAGAAAGCGGTGTAACCGCCGATATAGAAATCCGAGACCTTGATAAGGAGGAGTCCGACTCTCTTTCTATTTCCTTGCCCAAGAAAAAGTCAAATAAAACTCAATTTAACAACTTCGAATTTCACCTAGGCGCAAACTCTTTCCGAACCATAAACGGGAACTCAACCTCAACGGAAGATCTCCTTAATCATTATGAAAGCCTGACTTTTCGGAGCAAATTCAATGTAAAGAACAAGATTGGCGGAGCAGGCAGCCCTCTTTTATTCAGCTTTGGATATGAGTGGGAAGGTCTCGCTTTTAGTTTTAAAAACGACAACACTATAGTTAAAGTAGAACAGCCCGTCGGGGAAGCTACAACCGCAATCGTGCCCGTTACAGAAGTCACAGACATTAGAAGAAACTCTTTTTCTCAAGCGTTTTTCACTATTCCTGTGATGATAGAACTAGATTTTAGTCCACGCGGAAAAATAGACAAAGCCTTAAACTTAGGTTTTGGTGGTTATGCAGGAGTGCGTTTGGGCTCACAAAACATTTTGCTCGGTTCCGATTCGGAAGGTGATCGAGTCCGAATTCGTACTAATAATAATTATAACACGCATCTTTTCCGATATGGATTGCAAGGACAGGTCGGAATTAAATCGTGGAAAGTTACTGGCAGAATAGATGCTAGAACGTTCTTCCAAGAAAACGCGTTCAATGAAGATGTATATGTAGGCTCAATTACTCTAGGGTACGCATTTTAGAACTTCCTCCCCAAGAGCAGGACTCTTGGGGATTGTTAATTTTTAGTTAGGCTAAGGGCCAGGTGCCCGAGCCTATGCGCTTATTCAAACCCCTAGTGGTATACAGCCCTTTTCTCATGCGCTTAATTTTTCCTTTTCGCATGAGCTGCACAG
>PXYR01000095.1 GCA_003023665.1 Bacteroidota bacterium | reverse complement strand
ACGACAAAACCCCAGTTAAAACTGAGGTTTTATTCTTTTCTCGTGAACCCGGCAGGATTCGAACCTGCGACCGTCTGCTTAGAAGGCAGATGCTCTATCCAGCTGAGCTACGAGTCCGCACAAAACCTCCTAAGAGGATTGTTGTTAGTTGCTTAAGCCTAACAGGACCCCTAAGGATCCTGTTATGGCTTTGTCGGGAAGACAGGACTCGAACCTGCGACCCTCTGGTCCCAAACCAGATGCGCTACCACCTGCGCCACTTCCCGAACTTAATGCAACATTTCTTAGCGGAAAGACTGGGACTCGAACCCAGGGGACGCTTCCGCGACCACAGCTTAGCAGGCTGCTGCATTACCACTCTGCCACCTTTCCGATAGGGAGCGCAAATTTAGACCGAAAATCTATTTGCGCAATAGTATTTAAACAAATAATTAATTGGTTACTATCAATCAACCTCTGGGTAAGATATTCTAACGTGATACACTCCTCGTATAAAGCGCTTGAAGGCATCGCGTATCGTGTTGATTTCCTTCATGGTAATAGAAGCATTATCAAACTGACCAGTTGCTAGTTGATGACCAATCACCTTGTCTATCATTTCGGATAAATTTTGCTCTGTCTTATCCTTTATACTGCGTGTTGATGCCTCCACCGCGTCTGACATCATAACAATTGCAGTCTCCTTAGAAAATGGTTTTGGACCTGGATATTGAAATTGATCAAACTGATTAGAATCAGGATGATCTTCCTTGAATTTCCTGTAGAAATATTCCACTCTAGATGTGCCGTGATGTGTTCTAATGAAATCAATCACTATATCTGGCAACTTGTGTTTTTTTGCCAATTCAATCCCGTCGTTGATGTGTGAAATTATGATTTCTGCACTCTCTAAATAACTCAATTCTTCGTGCGGTGAATTGGTTGAGCTTTGATTCTCCGTAAAATATTGCGAGTTAACAACCTTGCCAATATCGTGGTAAAGCGCTCCAGTACGCACGAGTAACGTGTTTCCTCCAACTAATTCTGTGGCAAATTCAGCAAGATTAGCTACTTGCATTGTATGCTGAAAAGTTCCTGGTGCCTCTTTGGACAATTTCTTCAAGAGCGGATTGTTTGTATCGCTCAATTCAAGTAGTGTCAAATCGCTGACTACACCAAAGGAACGCTCAAAAAAGTAGATAAGTGGAAAGATAAAAAGGAGGATAAGTGTACCGCCCAACGAATAGATAACCGGTAAAACGCTTTGAGAGGTCCAATCTGATTCACGAATTAAATGGATGCTTACATGAATAAGTAAGAGCACAAACATGATTTTAAGCGTGCTCTGCACCAGTTGGCTGCGCTTATATATGCCTCGAATGAAGAACAAAGTGATGAGTCCTGCAAAAAACTGTACGGAAAGAAATTGAACCGTAGCACTAACGAATGGGACTAGTGCTACTATCATAATCGTATGCGTAAAAAGTGCCAATCTATCAGAGAAAAAGCTGCGAATGATGACCGGGACTAAAAGTAATGGTACCGAAAGAGCCCTTATGGCCGTAAAATTTTCCAATAAGAGTGCAATCAAAATACCGATACCAAAGGTGAACATGTATAGATTTAATGACGAACTGTGCGCAAGAACATGAGCATAATGAAGGCGAAGAAAATATCCTAACCCAATAAATATGAGCAATATATATAAGCCGGTACCAAACCTTGACCTAAGACTGTATTCTCCTTTACTGCCTGTAAAACTGAATTCTAGAGCACGTAACAATTCATATTTTTGCTGTGTTATTGTTGCTCCTTGCTTCAACAAAAGCGTGCCTTGAGTGATCATTCCTTTATTTTCAGGAATCAAATCTAATTTTGCCTGAAGAGCACTGTCTGTTTTTGCGGTATTTAAGGTATACGTTGGTAGCAACATGAAATCATCTGGTAATCCATATTGTGCTTTTAATGCCTCTAGTGTTAAAGAAGAAGATAAATCTAGTCGTACCCCGTCCGCAAGAAATAGCCTATGCTTTGAAGAAGGAATATTAGCAACCAATCCCCTTTTCTGCCACGATTTTAACTGAAGTTGCAAGGCGCTATCCAAATCAAGCGAATTCGACCATTCATCCAGCCTGTAATGATAATCGAAATAATAATCTTTGGTTTCGATCAAGAATTCGCGATCTGCGGCTAACTCTTGATTACTTTTTGGTAAAACAAAATCTTGCGGTGAATAAAGGTCTCCTTCTAACCAAATCTGACCCAACCTATACGTATAGTTAAAGTGTGCACCGTTTGGAATACTCAAATAGATTAAAACACTAGAAAGGGCAGCAATAAGGGAAAAATATATCCACTGCTCACTGATTTTAAACCAATTGGGTGCTTTCATAGTAAAGTTGAGATTTCTCGAGACCAATTTAGTAGTTTAGTGCTGTGTTTTAAATACACTGAACCAAATACATTACAGAACTTATGAAAGATGTAGTCATCGTAAGTGCAGTTCGAACTCCAATTGGAAGTTTTGGCGGCGCACTTAGCGGGATTAGCGCTCCTAAACTAGGCGCAACGGCCATATCCGCGGCCATCAAAAAAGCGGGTATTCAACCCAAGGATGTTGAAGAAGTATTAATGGGGAATGTGCTGCAAGCTGGAATTGGTCAGGCTCCGGCCAGACAAGCGGCCATTTATGCAGGAATTTCTGAAAACGTCCCATGTACCACCATTAATAAGGTTTGTTCTTCTGGAATGAAGGCAATCATGATGGCGTCTCAAAGTATTAAAGCTGGTGACGCAGATATTATTGTTGCCGGTGGCATGGAGAATATGAGCGCTGTTCCACATTATCTACAAAACGGAAGAAACGGCACCAAATTGGGAAATATGCCACTAGTAGACGGACTAGTGCACGACGGATTAACGGATGTCTACAATGAGCAGCACATGGGTGTCTGTGCAGAACTTTGTGCTTCAGAACATGAAATTTCTAGGGAAGAACAAGATGCCTTCGCCTTGGAAAGTTACAGGCGCAGCGCAGCGGCATGGGAAGCAGGTAAATACAGAAACGAAGTCGTCCCAGTTCATGTGCCACAACGAAGAGGAGACGATTTAATCATTGATACGGACGAAGACTTTTCAAAAGTTAGACATGATAAAGTACCTTCCCTCCGACCTGTATTCAAGAAGGACGGGACTATTACTGCTGCCAATGCATCTAACATAAATGACGGGGCATGTGCACTTGTAATTATGAGTGCAGAAAAAGCAGCAGAAATGAAACTGAGCCCTTTAGCTAAAATCACAGGATATGCAGATGCAGCTCATGAACCCGAATGGTTTACTACTGCACCAGCCAAGGCATTACCCAAAGCATTGAAAAAAGCGGGGATAAACTTAAATAAAGTGGATTACTTTGAGTTGAATGAAGCGTTCTCTGTTGTTGGTTTAGCTAACATGAAAATTCTTGGACTGGATTCTTCAAAAGTAAATGTCAACGGCGGAGCAGTAAGCCTTGGGCATCCCTTAGGTGCCTCTGGTGCACGTATAGTAAGCACACTACTCTCCGTTTTAGACCAGAATAATGGAAAGGTTGGAGCGGCGGCTATCTGCAACGGCGGTGGGGGTGCATCTGCCATTGTTATAGAAAAGATTTAAGATAATTTCCTGCATATAAGCCGCGTTGAATCCTTTTCAACGCGGCTTTTTGTGTAAAAATATTAGGCGGCATAGAGAAGTTCGGAATGGACTTAGTTATTTTTGAATCATGAGCGTAACTCAATATGCCTACTGCTTTCTTTCTTCAGCTCCCATGAGAGCAGAGTCAAGTGACCGCAGTGAAATGGTCAATATGATTTTATTTGGAGAAGCTTTTGAAATCATTGAGCGCAAACCTAAATGGATTCGAATCCGATTACAGCATGACCAATACGAAGGCTGGATTGATCCCCAGCAATGCAGACCCCTTTCTTTAGAATCTTTTGAGAAATTATCGAAGGCTCCTAAATTTTTTGTCAAATCCGCCCAGGGAGAATTAATAGATCTAGACGGATCTAGCTATAGTGTAACTAGAGGTGCTTGCCTACCTGGTCTTGTTCAAGATAAATTTGATATTGGTGAGAATACGTTCACTTTTAAGGGAGAACTTTATTCTAGTAGAAAGGAAAGAGCTGCAATAAAAGATTCCGCAATGGATTACATGGGCACTCCTTATTATTGGGGCGGCAGATCTACTTTGGGTATAGATTGTAGCGGTTTTACTCAGATGATTTTTAGAATGAATGGCATATTCTTACCAAGAGATGCCTCCCAACAAGCCAAAAAAGGAAGATCCCTAAGTTTTCTAGAAGAATGTAATGTTGGTGATTTGGCATTTTTTGATAATGCAGAGGGAGACATTGTACACGTAGGTATGATATTGGAAGATTACAAAGTGATCCATGCCTCAGGAAGAGTTCGCATTGACACACTGGATCATAGCGGAATTTACAATCAGGAAATGGGTAAGCACACCCATAAACTACGTGTCTTAAAATCCATTTTGGACTAACGTACCAAGTCTTTTAAAATATCTCCGGTCGTATCCCAAAAAGAGTCCAAACCAACCAATTTGTGTTCCAACCATTCCATGATCTCAGGCCACTGTTCTTGATTATAAAAATAAACTTGATCAAGACTTACGGAAATCCTACTCAACGGTTCGCCGCTTATGTATACCGTATTCTTTTCATACACAGGCTCCTCATTCCACTCGGAAGCCAACAATCGTCTTAATTCGCAAAATTGATCATATACCAATTCCCTAATGGATTCGTCTTTGAATTGTAAATCTATAGCCAGAGTGACCTTGGGTTGAGTCAGAATTCGGAAGTAAAGTCCTTTTATACCTGTTTTATAGGCATCCCAATTTTTGCCACCACCGCCAACAATTTTGTGTGAACTCATATGCTGAGTGAATTGTTGGAAGAACAAAGTATTAAGCTGTTTTTTTTCTTCTCTGCTAAACATTTTTAAACTTTACCCCAATGGACGCACAATATCGGAAACTCAACGGAACACCAGTTCCACATTTAGCAAATTATGCCAAGAGTTATTTGCGTGCACATCCAGAGGTAAGTCTAAGTGTGGGTACTGATTCGCAAAATATTGGTGGGTCCAGTGTTTATGCAACCGTGGTAGCTTTCAGGCATCCCGGCAAAGGAGTGCATTACCTACTTACCAAAAAAAGAGAACCTATCATCTCAGACATCATCACTCGATTATTTAAAGAAGCAGAAGACAGTATCAATGTTGCTGAATATTTAAGAGATCAAGGTATTTACCAGCCCATAACAATAGACGTTGATTACAACGAGAGTGAAGAACACCGTTCCCATAAGTTGATTCCTATGGTAAAGGGCTGGATTCTTGGTCTTGGCTATCAAATGAATACCAAGCAAAATATTCAAGTAGCCTCCATTGCAGCAGACCATCTTTTATGAATTTCATTGCCCATTCACATTTGGTTATAACCACAAAAGATGTGGCTCTAATCACCGATTATTGGAGTCAATTATTGGAAATTGAGCCTCATTTTCAAAATAAGGGGTTTTCTGAATTTGTACTTCCTTCTGGATTCAGGTTTGCTTTTTTCTTACCCACGGGAAAATCAGGTCAACATTTCTCCAATGAATCAGATAGAAGTCAATGCAGTTTTGGCCTTACCGTAAAGGACGTACATGAAGCCTATTTGAAATCAACTGCACTTAAGGAGGTATTCCAATCAGGTGATGCTGGAGCCCCAAAAGAACATCCTTGGGGAGAAAAAAGTTTCCTACTCATAGATCCTGACGGGAATAAATGGGAAATTACGGAGAGTCCAACTGAATCCGGTATGTTGGTTAATAAATAATTAACTTTGACCTTCAAGTAAGCTTATGATGCGACTCTTTAAAATTTTATTTGGTGTTAGGACTAGCTCGAAGGAACTAATTGAATTGCTAGAAAATGGTGCTATAGTTGTAGATGTTAGAACGCCTGGCGAGTTTAAAAGAGATCATGCGAAGATTTCAATAAACATTTCTGAGCAAAAAATACCGCTGGAAACAGAACGACTCAAAAAAGAAAATAAACCAATCATTATTTGTTGTAGAAATGGTGCAAGATCTCAATATGTTCAAAAATATCTCGAAAAAGCTGGTATAGATTGCATCAATGCAGGGTCTTGGAAGAACATAAAAAATCTATCATAAATTCCAATCAATGCGCTTTGGTTTAAGCAATGATTCGTATTCTACATTGTACTTTTGTCAAAATTTGACCCCAACATGAAAGTATTGCGTGCAATCCTAACCGCCACTTTACTTCTCTTTTTATCAAACCAATCCATCGCCCAAAGTACAGGCATCATTCAAGGTGAAGCTCTTGACGCTTTGAATATCAGTCCTTTATACAACTGGAAGGTAGAAGTTATTAAAGGTGATTTTATAAGAAGTACCACCGTCAATAATCAAGGATATTTTGAGTTTAAGGATATCCCTAGCGGGTTATATAACGTTCGCGCATTAAGTCCAAAGGGACAGATGCAAAC
>PXYR01000094.1 GCA_003023665.1 Bacteroidota bacterium | reverse complement strand
GCAGATATGGTGCGCTTTACATTCTTGCTCCTGTTAGAAATGGCATTGTAGCCCAGTTAAAAAAGCAACTGCATGACAAATGGATGTCTTTGTCTCTGCGTCAACATAGTGAGTTGAAAAAAGGCGATATGCTTACGCGGGCAACAGCGGATTTGAATGAGATTGAGTGGTCAATGTTAAAAGGGATGGAGGGCTTTGTTAGAGATCCTTTAATGATCCTAGGAACATTGATTTTATTGTTTACAATGAGTCCCAAATTAACCTTATTGGCTATAGCCATAATTCCAATATCTGGGGGACTTATTGCAACGGTGGGCAAAAGTTTAAAGAGGAGCGCCAAGCAAGCTCAAGAGGAGTTGGGCCAAAACACTTCGGCCTTAGAGGAAGTATTAACGAACTTACCTGTAATTAAAGCATTTGTTGCAGAACGTGCTATGTCTAACCGGTACCAAGCAAGCTTAAAGCTTTGGACTAAACATATGGTAAGTGTTTTTCGTAAACGCGACCTGAGTTCACCTATAGCTGAGGTACTAGGGGTTAGTGTATTGCTTATTGTTCTCTATTTAGGAGGAATGGAAGTGGTCGCAGGCCGCAGCATGACGGGTGGTGAACTGATCGCTTTTGTAGTGTTGTTTTACCAGCTTATACCAGCATTTAAAAACGTAACCAATGCACTTTACGATATTCAAAAGGGTAATGCTTCTGCTGCTAGGGTGTTTGAGGTACTTGATTTGGAAGAGGCAAGAAACGGACATATTACTCCAAATGCCCGGCAATGGAGTGAAGATATAAGGTTAAAAAATGTCTTCTTTTCTTACGATGATACGGAGGTGCTCAAAGATCTTAATTTACTTATTCCTGCGGGAAAGACCACGGCAATAGTAGGTCCTTCAGGTTCTGGTAAAACCACGCTACTGTATTTACTTGCAGGATTTGCCCACCCGCAGCAAGGTTCCATTTCTATGGGTAGCTTGGACTTGAAGGAAGCGGAATTAAAAGCGTATCGCAACAAAATTGGATGGGTGCCTCAGCAACCATTATTGTTTAACACAGATTTTGAAAACAACATTGCTTTAGGTTCAGAACACAATAAGACTAAAATAAACCAGGCGTTAGAGGCGGCCTATTGTACTGAATTTACTTCTCAATGGGCCCAAGGAAAACCTATTGGTGAGGGCGGTGCCTCATTGAGTGGTGGCCAGCGACAACGACTGAGTATTGCACGCGCTTTTTATGTAAATCCAAAACTATTATTGTTGGATGAGGCCACTGCTGCTTTGGATAATGAAAGTGAAGCTCGTGTGCAACAGGCGTTAGAAGTACTCATGAAAGAACGCACTACCGTGGTAGTTGCTCATCGATTGAGCACAATTAAAAATGCTGATCAAATTGCATACGTGGAAGATGGTAAGGTTGTAGAATTAGGCACACACCTAGAATTGATAGAAAATGGAGGTAAATATGCCGCATTGGTTAACTTGGGAAATCTAAATGCTGATTCATGAATTTAAGACTCAACAAAATAGAACACCTAGGAATAGCTGTAAAAAGCATAGACGAGGGCAATAGTCTTTATACCAAAATTCTAGGCGTTCCCCCGTACAAGGAAGAGGTGGTGGAGCATGAAGGTGTTCGAACTAGTTTCTTCCAGGTTGGCCCCAACAAGATTGAGCTTTTAGAAGCATTGCATTCAAATAGCCCTATTGCTAAATACATTGAAAAAAGAGGTGAAGGGCTTCATCATGTGGCTTATGCAGTTGATGATATTAGAGATGAAATGAATCGGTTAGAAAGCGAGGGGTTTCACTTACTCAATTCAGAACCTAAACTAGGTGCGGATAATAAATTAGTTTGTTTCCTTCATCCAAAAGAAACAGGCGGAACTTTAATTGAACTTTGCCAAGAACGCAGTTAATTTTTGACTTAAATCCTCCTCTTGAAGGTTGAATTTTAAAGTTTTAATCCCAAGCTTGGCAGCAGCTTCAATGTTTTCGTCAGAATCATCAATAAAAAGAACGGCATTTGGGTTAACGTTCATTTGTTTTAAAACGTGCTTGAAGTAGGCGGGCTTTGGTTTTCTATGGCCTATTTCATAGGACAAAAACAATGCTTCGAATTGTTTGATGAAGTTATTCCATAAAAAGGGTCCGGAGTCTTTTTTTATGGTTTTGATATGTGTTGCATTGGTGTTGCTGACTAGGCATAGAGTATATTTCTTTCTTAGTTTTTTCAAAAACAAGGTTTGATCCGTCAAGTTTCCTAGGAGTTCGTTCCATCCTTTTTCAATGCTTGAAGCACTCTTTAGGTATTTAGAACTTGAGGCTATAGTTTCAAAAAATTCTAAGTCTTCTAATTTTCCCGTTTCCAATGAGTTATTGAGAAGTTTAATTTCTTCTTGGGTTAATTGTACGCTACGATTTTCAAAACTCTCTTGAGCAAGATTGGGGAATACGGGTATGAATACGTTTCCAAAATCGAACCAAATTTGCTTAATCATTGAAAGTTGCTTTAAAGGTCTTATAAAGTACGGGTAAGTCCATTGCACCTGTTGATTCAAAAGTAAACACCACAGTAATTAAAGATTTTTAGAATCTGTTTTGTTATCAATATTTTTATCACGTTTTGTCCATTATAAAAGCATTGGAATCTTTGAATATTTATTAAGTTTGTCCCCCGATTATGATTAGCGGTTGAGATTCTAAGACCAGTGGAGTCCATCAAAAATCAAGTCGTTTTGGGCTCATAGCTCAGTTGGTTAGAGCACCTGACTCATAATCAGGTGGTCCCAGGTTCGAGCCCTGGTGGGCCCACTTTGAAAATCAAGCACTTACGTCAAATGATGTAGGTGCTTTTTTATTTCATACTAAAGTATTTTCTCAAGGAAACCACCCCAAACCCGATTAAATGGTGAATAGCTGGGTAGAGAACAAGGGCTGAAAGGGAATTGAAAAAAGGAAGCCTTCTAACAATGAATAACTCATAAATGTAAAGGAAAGTAAGACCAATATGGAGTAATGCTGATTGCTTTAAAAACGACTTAGTTAGACTTCCTGCCAAGATGTATCCTACGAATAGAATCTCATAGGTGATATAAATCCACGTCATATGTTTAAAAATAGAAAGGAGATGGAGGGTGAAATATCCAACACCTAGAAGGGTAAATATGCGAAGTGGAAAAAGAGATTTCATATAAAGAAGAGCGGCCCCGTTAAGGAACCGCTCTTGCTAATTGTTTTACAGATCGAATCGATCTAGATTCATGACTTTGTTCCAAGCAGCCACGAAGTCATTTACGAATTTGTCTCCGCCATCACTACTTGCATAAACTTCGGAAATGGCCCGTAATTCTGAATTTGAACCAAAAATTAAATCTGCACGGGTAGCTGTCCATACTAGCTCATCTGTGGCTCGACTTTTTCCTTCGAAAATCATTTCGTTGTCTGAAACAGGAGACCAATACGTATCCATGCTCAGAAGATTCTTAAAGAAGTCGTTCGAAAGCATTCCAGAACGATTGGTTAAGATACCGTAGTTGCTTTCGTTAAAGTTTGCATTCATGGCACGCATACCACCAACTAATACGGTCATTTCTGGTGCGGTCAATGTGAGCAATTGAGCTTTGTCTACTAGCAATTCTTCCGTAGTAAGGGTGTATTTTTTCTTCTGATAGTTTCTGAATCCATCAGCCATGGGCTCCAGTACAGCAAAAGATTCTATATCCGTTTGCTCTTGCGTTGCATCCATTCTACCTGGTGTAAACGGCACCGACACATTATGTCCGGCAGCCTTTGCTGCGGATTCAACGGCTGCATTACCACCTAAAACAATAAGGTCCGCCATGCTCACCTTTTTACTTTTAGAAGAGCTGTTAAAGTCTGCCTGGATACTTTCGTAAACCGCCAATACTTTTTTGAGTTGTTCTGGATTGTTTGACTCCCAATTTACTTGGGGTTCCAAGCGTATGCGAGCACCATTTGCTCCACCGCGTCTGTCTGAAACGCGGTATGTAGAGGCGGAGGCCCATGCAACTTCTATAAGTTCATTATTGGCAATACCGGAGTTAAGGATGATGCTTTTCAATCGTGCGATATCTGATGCACTGATTAGATCATGGTCTCTTTTTGGTATTGGGTCTTGCCAGATGAAATCCTGCTTTGGTATTTCCGGTCCTAGGTAGGTTGATTTTGGTCCCATATCGCGGTGCGTGAGTTTGAACCAAGCTTTTGCGAATGCTTCCTCAAAATATTCTGGGTTTTCTATGAAGTTCTCGCAAACTGCGCGGTAGGCAGAATCTTCTTTTAAAGCTAAATCAGAAGTTAGCATAGTCGCTTTGTGCTTCTTATTGTTATCATAGGCATCTGGAAGAATAGCTGCCTCACTTACCGTAGTCCATTGATGAGCGCCGGCAGGACTCTTGGTCAATTCCCATTCGTTATTAAATAAGATGCTGAGGTAGGCGTGTGACCATTGAGTTGGAGTTGGAGTCCAAATCACTTCCAAACCTGAGGTAATTGCATCTGCTCCCTTGCCTGATTGGAAAGAGCTTTTCCATCCAAAACCTTGCTCCTCTATTGCTGCACCTTCTGGAGCAACACCCACGTTTTCAGCAGATCCTGCTCCGTGTGTTTTCCCAAAGGAGTGACCTCCTGCAATCAATGCAACAGTTTCTTCATCATTCATGCCCATTCTTCCGAATGATATGCGAATATTTTTTGCTGATGCTTTGGGATCAGGATTTCCATTGGGTCCTTCTGGATTAACATATATAAGCCCCATTTGAACAGCGGCCAAAGGATTTTCAATACTCAAATCCAGTTTACCGTCATTGTCCAAACGGCGCGTGTCTAGCCAGTTGCCTTCAGGTCCCCAATAAACGTCCTCTTGGGCTTCCCATACATCAGGACGACCACCACCAAATCCTATAGTTTCAAATCCCATTGATTCTAGGGCAACATTACCCGCGAGAATCATCAAGTCCGCCCAAGAAACTTGCTGTCCATACTTTTGCTTGACAGGCCATAGTAATCGTCTTGCTTTGTCTAGATTTCCATTGTCTGGCCAAGAGTTTTGTGGTGCAAATCGTTGAATACCCATTCGTGTGCCTCCACGGCCATCGCCCGTTCTATATGTTCCTGCGCTATGCCATGAAAGTCGAATAAATAGTGGACCGTAATTGCCGTAATCTGCTGGCCACCATTGTTTAGAATCTGTTAAGACTGCTTCTATATCCGCTTTTAATTGATTGTAATCTACGTTTTGGAATGCATTGGAATAATCAAAGTTCTGGTCTAAAGGATTAACCAATTCTGAATTTTGACGTAAAACATTTAAGTTCAGTTTATTGGGCCACCAATCGCTATTCTTTTTTACAAGGGATAGTTGATCTTTTGCGTGACCACCGTCAAACCCCATAGGGCAACCTTCATCATTTTCCGAATTTTCTGAAGGGCCGGCACCAGTGCCAGTACACCCTTGCATAAAAGTAAGAGCTAGAATGGCAATAATTAGTTTCTTCATCATGCTTCTGTTTTAAGATTTGAATTAAAGTTTAATAAACTATTTCATAGTTCCAATCGAACTTTAATGAAACGTGATAGAAAAAACTTATTAAATTAAGGTTTAGTCGTTACGCCTGCGCTGGATGGAGCATGAGGACAATTCAGCAAGAATGATTCAATAAAACATAATTAAAAGGCGGTGTCAGCGTCTCAAGCTTTAATATTATTCTTAATAATATATAATCATTTGTAAAACAGCATTTTGGTCGTGGAAAAAATCATGCCAAAAATTTTAAAATTGTATTTAAAAAAATGTCCCAAAGGTAATTACGTCAACTAAAACAGGTGCTGATTTCTTAAAAAAATCACAAGAATCAATGATTTTATTTATTCCTAAAAATCTTAGTAAAATTAGGTGTTTGCGGATTTTATTCGAGTAAAAATGACAAGATACGTCGTTAATTCAGTTTTAATTTCTGCGACAGATTTGACCAACATCCCCAAATTGCGTTTGGAGACCACTTTATCAAAGGTAATTTTAACGCTTTTATAATGCTTTGAAAATTAAGACTATGCGCCTTGCAAAAGGGTTTCAGCACGTCATTAATTCCATGCTTTTAATGAGTCGAACAAAAAAGACCTTAATATTTTTTCGCTTTTGTTAATAAAAATCTTATTTTTCACAATCGTTTAAACAAAATCATGTTTTATGAAAAAACTATTACTAACGTTCTTGTTTGCTTTAGTCGCTATGGTGACAGCGCAGGGACAAACGTACTGTGTTACGGGTGTAGGTCCATCTACGACCTTCGATTCGGAACTCACAGGCGTTCAAATTACGGGAGATACCTATTCTATCTCTCAAATGTCTGCTGTATGTGGAACCGCAGGTGTGCAGGACTTTACTGCTACCGATAGTGCGGACATATCAGCAGGTGCTTCATACACGGTGTCTGTGACAATGGGAACGTGTGGGGGTACTTACTCAGGCGCTATAGCTGCTTGGATCGACTTTAACGCCGACGGCGATTTTGACGATGCTGGTGAACAGCTTGGTTCCTACGGAGGTTCGCCTACAACAACTCAGGATTTCACGTTCATTGTTCCTGCCACTGCGACCCTTGGAGCAACTCGAATGAGAGTGATGCAACAAGAGGGTGGAAGTGCAACTTCAATAGCTCCGTGTAATTCATTTTCATGGGGTGCCGTAGAAGATTACGCGATTAGAATTACTAATCTAAACACGCCGTCTT
>PXYR01000093.1 GCA_003023665.1 Bacteroidota bacterium | reverse complement strand
GTGTGTTGAATTTGGTAGCTAGAAATTGCGTGTCGTAGCCAAAGTTCTCTTGTCCATCAAAATAAACAGTGAGCCTTAAGGCTTCGGTCAAGGAGCCAAAACTTGTTTGCCTGTTTTGAGGCACTTGGTTCATGCGGTTGTGGGAGAGGTGCCCAAAAATTTCAATGGAACTCTGATTGTCAAACCACTTTCTTGCCAGAATCTGCCCGTCTGCATTGGATGGGAAGTAATCGCTTTGGATATCCGTAGCATTTAATAACAATGCATTGTTGCGGTAACGAAACCCGCTTAAGATTTCCCAGTCCATACCTGCTTTAGTGGCGCTCAGGTTGATGCCTGTGAGTGAGCTTTCTACAGTAGCATCTAATGCTTCACCTCCTCTTTTGTATTGAACGTCTAATACAGAACTTAGTTTATCCCCATATAGGGCAGAGAATCCTCCCGCGCTGAACAATATATTACCTACTAAATGCGGGTGAATGATGCTCATCCCTTCTTGCTGTCCCGCTCTTGCTAGAAAGGGTCTAAATACTTCAAAGCCATTGATGTAAACCAAGTTTTCATCAAAATTTCCACCACGCACGTTGTACTGAGAGCTCATTTCGTTCCGGCTACTTACCCCGGCGAAAGTCTTTACAACACCTTCTATTCCGCCTTCCGCTCCCGTAGTGAATTCTATGTCTTTCCCTTTTACACGGGTGCGCTCGTCCTGCGGGCGTTCATCCAATACATCAACTTCGTTTAAAAGTGTAGTGTCCATGATTTGTGCGTGCACAAAAAAGCTTGAACAACACAATATTATGAGGGTAAGTTTACGCATCAATTAGCGCTTCAAACTTTGGAAGAGTTGCTGCCATGCAAATGGATTGGAAAGAGCTCCTAAAATAGCTGAAGCGCCTGTTGCATTCATGCCATTCCCGTACACACGGCCTTCATTATAGAGTTGCTGATTCTGCATGGTAATCAGATAATCTTGCATTTCAGAGGCATCATAACCCATTGCAGCAGCACGTTGGCGCAGTTCGTCTAAAGCAAGGTTTCGCTGAGCTATATCCATCTCATTGGTCTGCACTTCCATGGCTAAGAATTCTTCTTTGAAATTTTCTTTAGAAGGCCAAGGATAGACTATTACTGGATCAAGTAATTCTGTGTCCCATTCAAGGACCACTCTGGATAAGAATTCATCTCCTTCTAGGGTATCTGCCACCCAAAACTTCTGTAATTTGAAGCCAATGTGTTGGAAAAACAGGGTGTCTCCTGGCATAGCTACTACAGAGAAGAATCCGTCAAGATCACTTATGGTCATTTGGCCTCTGCTTTTCACAAGAATTTGAACGTTTGGTAGCAATTGCTTTAAGCTGTCATTAGAGACTACTATACCGTGCAATTGTATAGGCTTTTTCTCCTGACTATATAGGCTAGAAGAAAGTAATGAAAGACAAAAAACTAATGCAGCTATTCTCATAGTGTAATGGCATATTCTTTAACGGTAGTGTTACCTACACCGTCAATAACAACAATTCGCAAATTATGGTTTCCTGCGGCTAATTCCTTGGGTATAATCACTTTTAACAACTCCTTTTTATAGTCAAAGTCAATCCGGGCAAATGAACCATCAATTCTGGCACTATAACGGTCAATACCGGTTTTGTCGTCTGCTGCATGTACTTGAATTTCCTTAAAGCTGCTGTTACTGCGCAGAGAAGGAGTGTTTTTGACGATTCGGACTTCCGGCTTTTTGAGGTCTTGGTCTAGTTGGTAGGAACCGGTACTACGCGTTTTTATCTCCAAAACAGCATCTTTTCGCTCTCCGGTGATGGCACTTTTCTTTCCTCTATTGTCGTACTCCCAGACAAACCAGCCCTGTTTTCTTTGCTTCACGCTGTCTAATTCCCAGCTTAAGGTCATGTGCTTCTGCAAGGGAACATAGGCTTCCCCAATTACATAAGTATTGTCCCCTTTTTTAAATAGGTTGAATTCATCCGTATTGTACAATGCCCCGGAAGGAATGTGAACTTTTATGGGGCCAATTGCCAAATCATTATCCCGCTGCCAATCCAAGGTTTCAGCTCTAGAATAATCGTCCAATACTGCGGAACCTCTCAGGTAAAAAGTTAGGTTGCGCTGGTTTTTCTCATAATCCAAGATGCTTACATCTACTTGAACAATACTGTCTACTGCCACTGAGATCCAACCTTTGGAGGCTTGAAAGGAGGGGTTCATTATGGGGTAGGTATTGGTGATTTTCAGCGGGTTGTTTTCTAATTCGTAAAGTCTAGTGTAGCGCACACGCTGAGTCGCATATCTAGGATAATTAATGTGCGCATTAATGAATCGTGAAGTATTGAAGTTGATTCTATTGTAATGTGCCGTAAAGAATACCTGTCCGTTTGCAGATGCTTCTATCAAGTAGACGCCATTGTTGTTATTGGCGCCGTCTTGTTTATCTGTGGTGAAAACATCAAAACCCTTGGTGCTGTACATTTCTACGGTATCTCCCTCTTTAAATGTGCCGTAATCCCCAAAGTCACGGTCTGTCCACATGAGCCCTCTTAGGTCAGGCTTTCTGGTGTCTTTGACTTGTATTCCAAATTCTAAAGGGTTGAGCGGTTCTTCTGTTTTGGTGTCTCTAATCTCAAAGTGCAGATGTGGTCCAAAAGATCCTCCTGTATTGCCACTGAAGGCAACCAATTGGCCACGGGACACTGGAAATTGATTTGCATTAGGGTAGAGGTTGCCGTTGTTTTTGCTGCGGTCGCGTAACTGCTCTTCTATCCATTGTTCCAACTCAGGGTAGAACGCATTCAAATGGCCGTAAACTGTGGTATAACCTTCCGGGTGTCGCAGATAAAGCGCGTTTCCATACCCGTAGGGACTCACAGAAATTCTGCTCACATACCCATCTGCTACGGCGCTTACTTTAAGACCACTGCGTCCTTGGGTTTTGATGTCAATCCCTCCGTGGAAGTGGTTGCCGCGTAATTCTGCGAAAGTTCCACTCAAGATTAGGGGGATGTCCAAAGGCGCACTGGGTTCAAATTTTTGGGCATTGGCAATGTTAAGGGTTAACAAAAAACCGATGAAAGGGAAAATTTTCTGCATAGTGCAAAGGTACAAATGGTATCTTTGAGGGAAACTGATTCCTATGTCATCTGACTTAAGTTTTCAAATAGAGCGAGTTGTTTCAAAGGCTGCAAAAGTGGTTGAAGTCAATGGTGCTCTGAAAACTAGAATAGGTGAATTAGAAGATCAAGTGGCGCATTTGCAGGAAGTACTATCAGCCTTGCAAGTGGAACATGCAGATTTTCAGGAGCAGTTACAGCAACGCAATCTCGCAATGACTGTCCAAAGTGGTTCGCCCGCGCGGGACAGCTATGGTGAGGAGAAAATTGCGGAATTAATACGGGAAATTGACCGTTGTATGAAATTGTTAAGTGCCTAATCTCGTGAGCGAGACACTAAAAATAAAAGTGACCATAGCAGGAAGAACTTATCCTTTAACCATAAAAAGGGAAGAGGAAGAGCAAATCCGGAGTGCCGTAAAAACTATTAATGATGCTGTAGTACGCTTTGAAGAGCGATACGCAGTGCAGGATAAGCAGGATGTACTCAGCATGTGTGCCTTGCAATTGGCATCACGAGCAGAATTGGCCTCACAACAATCTCAAGACGTTCAGTCCCAGGCAAGCAAAGCGCTTGCTGAGGTAGAAGTTGCATTGGATGCAGCGCTACAGGACGGATAAGTTTCCCACACTTGCTGTTTTTTGTGTCAAACTCAACGAGCACGTTGTAATGAACCTAGCTCTGAGCGTTACGAGCAGGCCGCAATCCTTTTTAAGGAGAGTTCGCTCCAGTGGAAGGTCAAGGCGCCCAGGTAGGTACAGATCCTGATTATTAGGAGTTTAGACAACAGCCGCAGTAGGTGTGGGTTTTTTTAAGAACTACTAACCATTTGTGATATGGTAATAGAAATTGTAGCTGCAGTGATTGGACTGGTCCTAGGAATAGGATTGGGATATGCATTGTGGCAGAATGCCCTGAAAAAGAAAGGGGCATTGATGATTGCAGAGGCCAAAAAAGAGGCTGAGCAAATCAAGAAAGACCGCATCCTTAAGGCCAAAGAGAAATTTTTGAACCTAAAAGAGGAGCATGAGCGCGCCGTAAATAAGCGCGATCAACAGTTGGCACAACGCCAAAATTCCTTCCGTGAGAAGGATGAACGTCTCAAGAAGAGCATTCAGGATTTTAAACGCGAGCAGCGTGATTTAGAGCGCACCAAGGAAACACTTGCTAAAAAGCGTGAGTCTCTAGAGGCAAAAACCAAGGAGGTTGAAAAGCTAAAGAACAAGCAAATTGCGGAATTGGAGGCTATGACTGGAATGACTGAAGAAGAAGCCAAAGAGCAGATGATTCAGGCGTTAAAGGACAAGGCAAAGTTGGATGCGCAAGCGCACATTCAGAACGCTATGGAGGAAGCGAATTTAACCGCTTCTCAAGAGGCCAAGAAGATTGTTATTCAAAGTATTCAGCGTGTGGCCACGGAAAGTGCCATTGAAAACGCTGTGAGCGTTTTCAATATTGAAAATGATGATATCAAGGGTAAAATCATTGGTCGTGAGGGAAGAAATATCCGAGCCATTGAGGCCGCGACTGGTGTAGAGATTATTGTTGATGATACGCCGGAAGCTATTCTTTTGAGTTGTTTTGATCCTGTTCGCAGGGAGATCGCAAGATTGTCCATGCACAAATTAGTCAGTGACGGACGTATTCACCCTGCTCGTGTAGAGGAGGTAGTGGCAAAGACGCGCAAGCAGATAGAGGAGGAGATTGTGCAGACGGGTAAGCGTACGGCTATAGATCTTGGTATTCATGGGTTACATCCGGAATTAATTAAGACCGTAGGGCGTATGAAGTACCGCAGTTCTTATGGACAAAATTTGCTGCAGCACTCCCGTGAGGTAGCTAATTTATGTGCTATCATGGCTTCTGAATTGGGCTTAAATCCAAAACTCGCCAAGCGCGCAGGACTTTTACATGATATAGGAAAAGTACCTCATGAAGAAACGGACTTGCCGCATGCTTTATTGGGCATGCAGTGGGCAGAAAAGTATGGAGAGAAGCCAGATGTATGTAATGCCATTGGTGCGCACCACGATGAAATTGAGATGACGTCCATGATGTCGCCTATTGTGCAGGTATGTGATGCTATTTCAGGTGCGCGTCCTGGCGCAAGACGAATGGTAGCAGATAGCTATATTCAACGCTTAAAGGATCTAGAAAACCTAGCGTACGACTTTGACGGTGTCACCAAAGCATACGCCATCCAGGCAGGTCGTGAGCTTCGTGTGATGGTGGAGAGTGAGAAAGTGACAGACGCCATGGCTGCACAGATCTCCTACGATATTTCTCAAAAGATTCAAACGGAGATGACCTACCCGGGCCAAGTCCGTGTCACGGTGATTCGTGAGCTTCGTTCAGTGAATGTGGCGAAGTAAAGCTCTTTTTGATTCATAAAAGAGACAATTAATGTAAAGTCGCTCATTTTATGAGCTTAAAAATCCCTATTTCGGTTCGATTTAGGGATTTTTTATTTTCTGAGGGCTTGTGAAACGATGGACATTGCAGTATTCAAAAATCAAAACACAATTTGTTATGAAAAAGACAGTAGCAACACTAATAGTACTAATAACAGCAATTACTGTTCAAGCGCAAAAGGTTGAATTGAAAACCAATCCATTTGGTGTTATTATGGGTGCTTATAATGTTACCGCAGAATTTCAGCTACAAGATTACCCATCTACCACAGTTTTAGCGAGTGCCTGGTACAATACTCCAGACTTTAAAGATTGGATGTATACAGATAGGGACGGTGGACTATCCGTTGGGATTCGGAAATACCACAATCGTTATGAAGATAAGGGTGTATTCCTTGGTGTAGCCTCACGCTATATACCTATGACTTATAGACAGAATAGTAGGGATATTCTCTCTTTAGGTTTTACCGTAGGTTATAAATACATTTATAATGATAAGATCACCATAGATGCCTTCATTGGAGGCGGACGCATTGTATGGGAAGAAGTTCCCGGTAGTTATTGGGCTCCAGCAGAATTCATTAGCGGCTTCAATTTTGGTTACCGATTTTAATACAACATTCCGTTTCAATAGCTACTCTTAAGTCATTGAATCTATACCCCAACTTCTGTACCTGGAGTTGGGGTTTTTTATTGCTGTGAATAATAACCGCACAGTAGTTGCGTTTCTTTGGAGTATGCATTAAGAACCCTTAAGGGTACCAACCGATCTTTCCAATAGGCACGGTGGTAAAATAGATGCGGGAGTCCATCCAAAATAATAATTGGACAATCAAATTTTCTTGATGTAAAATACTTGGGGCTGCGGCGCCATGCATAATGTATTCACATAAAATTTTGACTTATGCCAATTAGAGGATATACGCTCATGAACATCTCCGAGAGCGTAATGGAAATCATGATAGACACCCGGAGGGAATACAATCTCTTGTCTAAAGAAGAATTAGTTGCAATGTATAATGATGGTGAACAAAACGGTTTTCAAGGAACCCATATGAAAGTGGTTTATTTTGTTGCGCTGCACTTGGCCTTTATGGATGCTTTCAATTCAAGCCCGTTCAAGGTGACTGAAATCTATATTGGATTTACTGGCCCAATTGTAGGCAATGAAAAAGGAACATGGGATTTTGTACAAGTTGATCACTTGAACAATCAGGACCTATGAATCATCAATTAGATACGCATTG
>PXYR01000092.1 GCA_003023665.1 Bacteroidota bacterium | reverse complement strand
GTATACAGCCCTTTTCTCATGCGCTTAATTTTTCCTTTTCGCATGAGCTGCACAGCCACCATTCCGTCGTCACATCCTGCGAGATTTTTGAGGTCTAACGGATAATACACCCCCGTGTTTTTCATGAAACACATTGCACATGCCCCAACAGCTTTTGCCCGAGCTATTTTATTCGTTATTAAGCGGTGCGACAAAGACTTAATCTTTAGCTTGATTGCTTCTGAGAACGTTGGGTTCGCTGGATCCAAACAGCCTATTGAAGTAGCCCATACAAGAGAAACGTCAGCGTCTGCATACAGCTCTAGCGCCATATTATTTATATAATCAGGTGGATATATGGTGTCCGCATCCATAGTTAATATGACTTCACCTCTAGCTAAGTCTAATCCATGTTGGCGCGCATAATTCACCCCTTGTCGAGTCTCTGTTTCAACGCGTGCACCAAGTTTTTCAAGGTGTTCGCGACTGCCGTCGTTGCTATTGTTGTCTACAAAAATCAACTCGTAAGAAAAGAGTGTATAGAATTTTATGCAACACTGTAGGAATTGATCAAGGTGAGGCTTCATGTTGTAAACAGGTACAATTATGGAGACCATAGGTTTCTCTGGTCTGTTTACTGCAGCAAAATATTTGGTTAAATTTTCAGTACTCATACATTTTGTGCTCCTCGGTTGATAATGAAATTAGCAAAAAGAATATTGACCTCGAGTGTTCGCATGGGTTTGTTTGACGAAGATTAAAAAAACATTTGAGGAATGCGATTGGTTAACGCGTTTATCCCTTTAAGTAATAAATGATACAAGCAACTCCTTGTATTTGGTGAATTATAGTGCAAAAAAAGCCCCGCACGTTGTGCGGGGCTTTTCTGAGTTACCCGACTAGGACTCGAACCTAGAATGACGGTACCAAAAACCGTAGTGTTGCCATTACACCATCGGGCAATTCTCCCTTAAGGGACGGCAAATATAGTCGAAAAGGGAAAATGCAAAAAGACAGACAGGAAAATTTTGCTGTTTAACATTCATTTCAAGGCTGAAGGGCGTGGTTTTTCTTATTTTCGAGCCTGATTACCTAATACGGTGCAATACGTTGCCCCGATAACAAGCAGAATACGTGAATTACAATAAGCTTAATACAATCGCTGGATGGGTGGTGTTCGCAATTGCGACAATTACCTATTTCATGACTATCGAACCCACAACTAGTTTTTGGGACTGTGGTGAATATATTGCTACATCTGTGAAGCTCCAAGTAGGACACCCCCCTGGAGCGCCGTTCTTTCAGTTAATGGGAAATTTATTTGGTCAATTTGCTGGTTCACCAGAAAAACAAGCACTTATGGTTAATGCGCTCAGCGCACTATCTAGCTCCTTTAGTATTCTGTTTCTTTTCTGGACAATCACAGCACTTTCTGCAAAGCTTTTGGGCGGAAGAGAGAAGTTAGACAACGCAGGAATAGTTGCTGTCTTGGGCTCAGGGGCCGTTGGTGCTTTGGCATACACTTTTTCCGATAGCTTCTGGTTCTCCGCTGTAGAAGGAGAGGTTTATGCTATGAGTTCGTTCTTCACCGCTGTGGCTTTTTGGGCTGTGCTAAAGTGGGAACAGGCTGTGGACACGGATCCAAATGCAAACAAGTGGCTGCTATTAATAGCGTATCTGGTGGGGCTTTCTGTAGGGGTTCATATATTAGTATTCTTGACTATTCCAGCAATTGGAATGATCTACTACTTTAAAAAATACCCGAACCCAACACGTAATGGTTTTATTCTGGCAAACGGTGTCAGCATTGCTATTTTGGGTCTTGTATTCGCGTTTATCATCCCAATTGTTTTACGCCTATTCAGCACGCTAGAAATAACCTTTGTAAACAACTTTGGTCTTCCGTTCCACTCTGGAACAATAGCCGCCTCGCTCATTTTGATTGCTGTGGTTTTGTTTGGAATTCTTTGGACCAATAGAAATGAGAAACCGCTTGCTCAACAAGCGGTATTAGCGGTAATGCTCATTGTAATGGGGTATTCAACCTTCATTATTCTTGCCATTCGCTCTAACGCAAACACGCCAATAGACGAAAACAACCCGGAAGACGCAATGTCCCTATTAGCTTATTATAATCGCGAGCAATATGGTGATTGGCCCATTCTCTACGGAAAAAGCTTTAACGCTCCTTACGACAGTAAAGAGCCTTTTGGTGATGGAAAACCGGTTTATCAAAAAGGGTTTGCCGTAATGAAGGGACCAAAACAAATTACTGCCTTTAAGCTTCGTAAAGAAGCCGAAGATTATTTAGCCAATAATGGAGATAACCTAAAAATAGAAGCGCGCTATTTACTCACAGACGACAAAAAAGCGAGCACGCCAAATTACGATCCAAAGTACAAGACCTTCTTTCCAAGGATTTGGAACGACGATCCGCAATACAAGCAGAATTACATCAACCTAATGGATATAAAAGATCCAAAAGCTCCGATTACTTTTGCTCAACATGTAAGTTTCTTTTTTAAGTATCAAGTTGGAACCATGTATTTCCGCTATTTCATGTGGAATTTTTCAGGGCGTCAAAACGACTCTCAACATAGAGGAGAGCTCACCAAAGGAAATTGGATAACAGGAATACCTTTTATTGATTCACTGAGGCTAGGAAGCCAAGACAACCTGCCCGACTCTTGGAAAAGCAACCCTTCTAGAAACACCTACTTTATGTTGCCATTCCTGCTTGGAATCTTTGGGCTATACTACCAATACAAAAAGAACAATAAAGACGCATGGGCAGTGACGTTGTTCTTCTTATTGACCGGACTGGCAATTGTGGTTTACACCAACCACAAACCCTATGAGCCAAGGGAACGAGATTACGCGTTTGTTGGCTCCTTCTATGCCTACGCCATCTGGATTGGAATTGGTGCGCTGGGTCTTTGGGACACATTGCGTACAAAAATGAGCCCTATGGTAGCCTCTTACCTTGTGATTGGAGTTACTATGGTTGCCGTTCCTGTCCGCATGGCAGCGGAAAATTGGGACGACCACGACCGAAGCAACAGATATACAGCAAGAGATATCGCAAAAGCGTATTTAGACAGCTGTGAGCCAAATGCAATCCTTTTCACTAATGGCGATAATGACACCTTCCCGTTGTGGTATGTTCAGGAAGTTGAAGGCTACCGAACAGATGTTAGGGTTGTAAACTTAAGCCTCTTAAACACGGATTGGTACATTGACCAACAGCGTCGTGCTGCTTATGAAGGACAGGCTGTTCCTTTTAGTTTTGAATGGAATCAATACGTCCAGGGAACCCGAGATGTGCTATACTACCGTGAAATGGGCGTTAAAGGCAGATGGGACGTCAAGGACTTTGTGAAGTTTACTAAAAGAGACGACAGCCAGGTTAAATTCAAAGCTGGCAGCAACAAAGAGCTTCCTCTTTATCCACAGAAAAAATTGAGAATCAATATTGATAAAGACGCAGTCTTTGCAAACAATGTGGTGGATGTTAATGACAGTGCGCAAGTTGTAGATTACATTGATTGGAATTGGAAGTCTAACGTGATTACCAAAAGGGATTTAATGGTAATCGACCTCATTGCAAATAACGACTGGACGCGACCTATTTACTTTTCCATTACTGTAGGAAACAGTCCTAAGGCTTATTTCTGGTTAAATGATTATTTCCGATTAGAAGGGATGGCATACCGGTTTGTGCCAGTTTATGCACCAAACAACTCGCAAGGAATAGACTACGGTAAAGTAGACACTGATATTATGTACGACAACGTCATGAATGACTTTGCCTATGGAAACATGGAGCTTCCTGATGTATATCTTGATGAAACTAACCGCAGATTAAGCTATAACCTGCGCACCATACTTGGCCGACTCGCCAATGAATTAGTCAAGGAAGGCAAAAGCGAAAAAGCAGTTAAAGTACTTGATTTTGCCATGGAAAAGATGCCGGCAGAAAAATTCGGATACAACTACTTCTTGTTTGGTATTATTGACTCGTACTACCGTGCCGGTGCCACAGAAAAAGCTAGAGCGCTAACAGATGAGTTTGTGAAATTCTTAGAGGACGAATTGGATTATTACCAAGGCCTCAGCAGAACGGATAGAAAACGAATGCGCAACGACTGGAGCACAGACCTTCAGTTCTACCAAATGCTCATTCGCACAAGCCAGGCAGACCAGCAGTATCGTCAAAGCCTAACACAAGGCTATAATGCAATCGCCTCGAAATTTCAATAATTAAAGGCCTGTCTCTAATTCAACAATCCCCGCTTTCGCGGGGATTGTTTGTTTAAACCCTTGTGTTTTATCCAAAATCAAGCTGCATTCGCTTGATACGCTCTACTAATGTCTCGTTTCCCATGGTTTCCCGCAGCCTGTCTACTAAAATTGGAAACGCCAAAGGGGTTGGTTTCTCTATTTTTTGCAAAACCGTCTCTTGATTCGCTATACGCTCTAAAGCAGAGCGCATACGTGCCTCTTCTAGCTGAAACTCGTGAACCTCTTCATATGCTTGTCTAAGCAATAAATTGTTTGGATCGTATTCGCGAAACACCTCATAAATTAGCTTGGTACTATTCATCAAATGTTTTGTGGTCATGTTCTTTCCAGGATACCCAGTAAAAACTAAGCCTGAAATTTGAGCAATGTCTCTAAACCGCCTTTGCATCATTTCGCTTTCGTTTAAGCTGCTGACTAAATCCTCATTAAGATGTTCCGTAGAAAACACGTCGCTGTCTAAGGCCTCCTCTATGGGGATAGGCTGGTCGCTGTACAGCTCAAAACCATAATCGTTCATGGCAATGCTGAACGTTTGCTTTTTAAAGTGTCCAAGGCGGAAAGAAAGCAACGAAGCAAGACCCTCGTGAACCAAGCGCCCTTCAAAAGGATACACAAAGAGATGGTGCCCTTCGTGGTCTTCCAAGTATTCCAAAAGGAATTGTTGTTGCGTTGGCACAATGCTGCGTTCTTTTTGCAAAGAAATAATTGGCTGCACGGCTGCAAGCTCTGGATCTTCAAACGTATCATATAACGCCGACTCCTCTATCTTCTCCCTAAGAAAGTAACCTAATTCTGCGCTCAAGGGCATTCGGCCACCCATGTACGAGGGCACCTGTCCTTTCTTCTGCTTTGACAGCTTTACGGTGGCTTCTATTCCCTTTAGCCGAACCAGTTCTAACGACCTTCCTGCAAACCAGAACGCATCTCCCGGAATTAATTTAGAGATAAAGTATTCCTCTACTTGGCCAAGGTATTTTCCCTTTTGCAGCTTTACCTTGACCATTGTTGAACTAACAATGGTTCCAATGTTAAACTTGTGCCTTGTGCTTACCTTTCTAGACAACACCTTATACCTCCCTTCTTCCTCAACCACTTTGTGAAAGTCTTCATAGCCTTCAAGGCTTTCTCCACCTCGTACAATAAAGTCCAAGCACCAGACCCATTCTTCATCGCTTAAACTAGAAAAACTAGTTGTAGCTCTTATTTCTTGAAGCAACTCTGTGGCCCTAAAACCATCACTAACCGCAAGGGTTACCAAGTATTGAATAAGCACATCAAAGCTTCTTAAGTACGGTATTCTATCTTCATTAGCTTCTGTGTCTATGGCCTTGCGCAGCGCAGCACACTCTAGCAACTCCAAACCGTGCGTAGGCACAAAATAAATTTTTGATACTTCACCCGGCCTGTGCCCGGAGCGGCCTGCACGCTGAACAAACCGGCTCACTCCCTTTGGAGAACCTATCTGAACAACGCAGTCCACCGGACGAAAATCTACACCCAAATCCAAAGAAGAAGTGCAGACCACCGCCTTGAGCCTACCGTCATACAACGCTTCCTCTACCCATGCTCTCAGCTCTTTGGAAATAGCACTGTGGTGCATGGCGATGATGCCGGCCAAACTTGGGTCCGTCTCCAAAATTTGCTGAAACCAAATCTCTGCCTGAGCCCTGGTGTTTGTGAAAATAAGTGTGCTTTTATTCTCATGTATTAAAGGCACCACATTGTCTAACAGCCGAATCCCTAAATGACCTGCCCAAGGCAAGGTTTCAACTTCGTCTGGTAATACCGGCTCCACCATGAGTTTTTTCTGCACATTCGCCTTGATTATTACGGAAGAGTCGGTCTGATTAGGTCCCATCAGCACCTCAACGCTTTCCTCCATATTTCCAATCGTAGCGGAAATGCCCCATGTCATCATTTCAGGACTAAGACTTCTGAATTTTGATAAAAACAATTCGCATTGAACCGCCCGCTTGCTTCCCATAAGTTCATGCCATTCGTCAACTACTACAGCCCTAAGGTTTTTAAATAGTTTATCAAAACCTTTGTTGCTAAGCATTACATGAATGCTCTCGGGAGTGGTAATTAAAATCTGCGGCAGCTTCTTCTTCTGAGCCAGCTTGGTTTTCTGTGTGCTATCCCCTGTTCGCACACCAACTTCCCAGTTTGAAGACAGGGCAAACAGCGCTCTTTCTGCACTTTGATTAATTTCTTTTGCTAGCGCACGTATTGGTGTGATCCAAATGAGTTGTACGCCTTCACAAGACGCAGCGTCTGTTTTTGAACGCTCGATTCCCTCTGCTATGGCCGGCAACAAAAGGGAGTATGTTTTACCGCTTCCCGTAGGCGCGTTAACTATACCGCTACTGCCGTTTAAGTAGGAGCTCCATGCTTGGATTTGAAAAGGAAATGCCTTCCAGCCTTGGCTAGAAAACCAAGCGCGGCAATGGACAAGCGCATCAGCGGAAGACATTTAGTCCGCAGTTAATTTCTCTATCAACCAACAAAATTCATCCAAAAACTTAGGGTAATTTGAATTAAAATGTTTCTCCACAGGCTCACCCTTTTCGTTAAAAAGGCTGGATACGTTGCTCACTTTTAAATTGTTAGGAAGCAGGATGCCGCCTAC
>PXYR01000091.1 GCA_003023665.1 Bacteroidota bacterium | reverse complement strand
TAAAAAAATTTGGCTTAGACAGCTCCATGTGTAATGGGGCAGAACTCAACTTAGTGGACGGCTTTATCCATGAAGAATTTGAGGGTGTGCTTCACCAAAGGTATAATGAAATGATTCCTAGGGTAGCCAAGGCTGGCTACCAAAATCTAATTTGTTTCAGTGGTAACCGTCGCGGATTAACTCAGGAGGCAGGGTTAAAGCAAGCGGTTAAAGCTCTTCAACCGCTGGTAAAAATTGCCGAAGAGCACGGGGTTGTTCTACAAATGGAATTGTTTAACAGTACAGTTGATCATCCTGATTATATGGCAGATTCCTCACAATGGGGAATTAAACTAGCAAAGGAGTTGAATAGCCCAAGCTTTAAGCTGCTCTATGATATCTACCACATGCAGATAATGGAGGGCAACCTCATCGAGAACATCCAAGAAAATCATCAATTCTATGGGCACTACCATGTAGCTGGTGTTCCTGGAAGGAATGAACCTTGGCACAATCAAGAGATAAATTATCCTGCAGTAATGCAGGCAATTGATAGAACTGGGTTTACGGGCTATGTGGCTCTTGAATATGTTTTTACTGAACCCATTAAAGAAAGTATGAAAACGAGCTATAACGAGTATATAAAATAACCTAAACACCATGGCAGAGGATAACATGCACTACGACGCAATCGTTGTTGGCTCCGGAATTTCCGGTGGCTGGGCGGCCAAAGAGCTTACCGAAAAAGGACTGCGCGTCCTCATGCTCGAACGCGGAAGAAATATAGAGCACATCAAGGATTATACGAATACAAACAAAGACCCGTGGGAATTCCAACATAGAGGTCGCCCCACCACGGCACAAAAAGATCGGAATCCCGTTCTTCGTCGTGATTATGCTTTGAATGAACTAAACCCTGATTTTTGGGTGGACGACCAAGATTGTCCATATACAGAAAAGAAGCGTTTTGATTGGTACCGAGGATACCATGTTGGTGGCCGGTCCCTCATGTGGGGAAGACAGAGTTACCGCTGGAATCGTGAAGATTTTCTAGCCAATGCCAAAGAGGGTATTGGAACTCCGTGGCCTATAGGTTATGAAGATTTAGCACCGTGGTATGAGCATGTTGAGCGCTTTGCTGGCCTGAGTGGTTCGCATGAAGATATGGACGTACTTCCTGACAGTGTCTACCTGCATGCAATGGAATTAAATTGTGTAGAGAAAACTGCGGCAGAGAGAATCCGAAAAGCATTTGATGAAAAACGCCGCCTAATTATTGGGCGCACTTCCAACATTGCTGTGCCGCATAAAGGAAGAACCGGTTGCCAATACAGAAACAAGTGTTGGCTGGGCTGTCCTTACGGCGGATACTTTAGCACCCAAGCTTCTACTTTACCCGCCGCAATGGCCACAGGAAAGCTCACTTTGCGGCCTCATAGTATTGTCAAGGAGTTGATATACGACAAAGACAAGCAGCGTGTAAAAGGTGTGGAGGTATTAGATGCCGAAACCAACATGACCTATGAATTCACAGCGCCGGTGGTATTCTTAAATGCTTCGGCATTGAATTCTACATGGTTATTAATGAATAGTGCAAATGATGTTTGGGAAAATGGTTTGGGTTCAAGTTCAGGACAACTTGGCCACAACCTCATGGATCACCACTTCCGAGTGGGCGCATCAGGTACTTGGGAAGGTGATTTGGACAAGTACTATTTTGGTAGCAGGCCCACAGGATTCTACATTCCACGATTCCGCAACTGGCATGATGATAAACGCGATTATCTGCGCGGCTTTGGCTACCAAGGCTCTGCCTCTAGAGGCGACTGGCGGCGCGGTGTACGTGAATTAGGACTTGGCGCTAACTTTAAAGATTCAATAAGTAAACCCGGACCTTGGCGAATGGGAATGACAGGGTTTGGTGAAGTTCTTCCTTACCATGATAATAAAATTGAATTGGACCGTACAAAGACGGATAAATGGGGATTGCCCGTTCTCTCTTTTGACGCAGAGCTCAAGGAAAATGAACAAAAAATGCGTGTTGATATGGCACAAGATGCCGTAGACATGCTTGAAGCTGCTGGGTTTAAAAATGTTAGCCCATGGGAAAGCGACTATGCTCTTGGTATGGGTATTCACGAAATGGGAACGGCAAGAATGGGAACAGATTCTTCCAATTCGGTTTTAAATAAATGGAATCAAGTTTGGGATGCGCCCAATGTATTTGTTACGGACGGAGCAGCTATGGCATCCGCCTCTTGTGTAAATCCATCTCTTACTTATATGGCAATGACTGCTCGTGCGGCAAATTATGCCGTGAATGAACTTAAAAAAGGAAATCTTTAATCTGTTGAGCTATGGAACAACAAAAAATCACTCGTAGACAAATGGTACAGCGCATGGCTATGGCCATTGGGGGCACTCTTGTAGCGCCTCATGTATTATTGGAAAGCTGCTCATTTGATCCAAACACAACAAATGCGGGGCCTGCAAGACTTGCACTGCTAAATGCTATAGCAGAAACCATTATACCTAGAACGGCCACCTCAGGTGCTAAAGACGCTCAAATTGGCGCTTTTATAGACGTTATGATTAGGGACTGTTACTACCCTGATATGCAAGAGAAATTAAATGCGGGTATTCAAGAAATTGCTGTAAAAGGTAAAGAAGAACTTGGCCGATTGTTTGAGGAATCCAACCAACTAGAAAGGGAGGAATTTTTGCAGTTGTATGATCAAGCTTCTTTTCAGGACGGCAATCATTTCTTTAGGACTATCAAGGAACTAACCCTTTTGGGATACTTCACCTCACAACAAGCAGCTGTTGATGGCGTTATTACCTATGAACCCATACCCACTAGATATGATTCATGCATACCTTCGGATGAAAACTCGAAAGTATTCTACACAAATATTTAAATCGGTTGAGTGAGCCGAAGGCAAGTGTTTACCTGTTTTCCTGCCAAAATATCACTTACCAAATTGAGAAAGTCCGCATGATGCATGCGGGCTTTTTCTAATTATAAGTGTAAACCGCATTCGGTCTTTGGACTATTATTCCACCTTCCTTCCCTACCTAATCCAGGCTTGGTACAATGTGTGCATCCAATACTAAAATATCCTTTATTCTGTAAAGGGTGAAAAGGCAATAAGTGGTCCTTGATATAGGCCTCGCGCTGCTCCCTTGTCACATCTAAAAGAGGATAAAACTTCAAAATTCCACCTCTGTCTTCAAAAACATCAAGAGAGGAGCGACGGTCGCTCTGCCAGGACATCAGGCCACTAATCCATACTTGATGCGCTTCCTTTAACTTCTCAAGAGGCTCTACTTTGTTTATGGTACAACAGTAATCAGGATCTTTTTTCCACGTTTCGTCTGTGGTGGTAAATTCATGTTTCCAACCTTCGGCACGAACTTCTTTGGTTTGGAGTCCATAAATATTGGTCAAATATTCCTTGTATATCAAGGTCTCTTTAAAGTGATATCCAGTGTCTATAAATAAGACTTCTTGAGCCGGTTGATACACAGAAAATAAGTGCAATAAATACGCAGAAGTTGCCGCAAAAGAACTGGTAAGCATGACTTCGTCAGCAGAAAAATGTCTGTATAATTCTGTGATACGTTGTTCCGGCTGTAATGGCCTAAATATCTCATTGAGTTCGTTGATGCGATTAATCGCTTCTACTTTGGCTTCCATGGTGTCAGATGTGTTGTCGTGACAAAAGTCACATTTGAAAATGAGATTAACAATTCTCTAAAGGAGAAAAATTAAGTTGGGGTTACTCTCGGTTAATCAATACAAATAGCTTTACCCTTTTTAAGAGTACTTATTTGATTAGTAGCCATTTAAAAGCTCATCAAGAGTCTCTATATTTAGTACCTTACGAAAAGACCTAAACAAACACGTTCACACGAGAATTTATGAGACTACGATTACTCTGCTCGTTGGCCTTCATGCTAATAGGAATAGGAATATCTGCACAAAGCCTATCCGTTGCTGGTCAATCACTTGATTTCAGCTCCCCGCTGACCGCGAACCCAACCCTTACTGCAGGAGGAACGTGTGTGTATGACAATGTAGTAGATATCAATGGTACCTTTTATGATGCCATTGTAACAATTGATTCCATAAGTAATGCGTTGATTACCAACTTTGATAATTCCACGGCAACTAACGGCAATGATGCTTCTTATTTTTCCCCGCAAGTTATTTGGACTGGAGCAGGGAGCATAGCATACTCTATTGCTTTCATAGAAGACGGCACTGCGGGGACACCTGTAGGTGTTAATTTGAGTGACTTTAATCTTAGTGCTTGGGACTTGGACGGCGTTGGGCCTTCTGCTGTATTCTTTGAGGCAGATGGTGTAAGCAGTTATACCATTGGTTCGAATTCATTTTTAAACTATTCAACTACAGGAACCGGAAACGCTCGATTTACCAATAACGATGGTTTATCCAATACCGCTGGAAACGACGGCAGATCAAGGGCTTCTTTAAGCTTTTCGAGTACCAGCACCGTTCAATTTAGAATAGGAGCAGCCAGCTCTGGAAACAAAATACACCTCATTTCCGGTAATAACCCATCGGACTGGTTTCCAACAACAGCTGTACAAACCACTATACCAACATTAACCCTTCTAGGAACACTTAATGACTTCCTTACTTGTGACAGCGTTGCATCTGCCAGTCAAGGTCTCTTTTTAGAAGGTAGAAACCTCAATTCTGGAGTCTCCATCACAGCGCCTACGGGCTATGAAATAAGCACGGATAGCAGCATTGGATGGAGCATCAACCTGTCCCTACCCATTACAAATGGCAGCATTGACACCGCAATATTTGTTCGTTTGGATGGAAGCAATTCACCTGTAAACCCTTCGGGCATTAACCTTATTACGGCAAATCATCCAGGATATACCGTTAGTGTCAACGGAACCAAAAAAGCACCCTTAGTAGCAAGTAATTTTATTGGCAATAACCCTAGCGGTTGCGGGCAAAATGACGGCAGTATTTCTTTTAACGTAACCAATTTAAATGATGGTAGCTACCAAGTTTCCTATGAAGGCGGTGTGGCAACAGGTGTTGCTATAGCAGGTACTGTAACCCTCTCAAACCTTTCAGAAGGACCCTATTTTAATATCGTCTTGGTGGATTCTGTAGGTTGCACCACAGCAACAGGAAATAATATAACCTTAAGCGATACTATTGACTTTAACATCAACTATGCCCCTACAGATAAAGAATTATGTGTGGGTACGTCCGCCACGTTTGGAGTGATTGCCTTGGGAGCTCCCGTTTCCTATCAATGGCGAATACTAAATGGTAATGTTTGGAACGCTCTTCCGGGTGATACTAATGCTACATTTACAACACCCGCTCTGAATGCAGCAGCTACTTATGATGTTCAGGTAACCTCCGCATCAGGATGCCGATGGACGGCTCCTCAAGTTACCGCAACAGTGCATGTTTTACCTGCCGCTATTTTAAGTGCTACACCTACCAATTGCACCGCTACGGCAGATGGAGCCATAGATCTGACCGTTACGGCTGGGAAGACACCGCTCACCTATCAATGGAGTAATGGAGCAAGCACAGAGGACCTTACAGGAATACCCAGTGGAAATTACAACGTCACTATTCTAGACCCCATAGGCTGTCAAGGGTCTGCCTCAATAACTGTTAATGATAGTGATGCAATAGCACCTACAGTTATTGCAAAGGATATCACTCTTTACTTAGATTCTCTTGGATTTGTCCAAATTGATGAAAATGATGTAGACAATGGAAGTAATGATAATTGCTCGCTATTATTAAGCATAAGTGATTCCAGTTGGAGCTGCACAGATTTGGGCACGGATACCATACTGCTTGTAGGAAGTGATGCTTATCAAAGTGACACTGCTCTGAGCGTTGTAACTATTTTAGATACTACTGCTCCTGTGCTTACATGCCAAACAGACACTACCCTGTATTCTACATCAGATACTTCCGGGGTAATGTTTAGTTGGTCATTGAATGGGCAGTATGACAATTGTGGTATAGACAGCTCGTGGTCATCCGTATCCAGCGGATCATGGTTTCCTGTTGGGACCTATACCATTTACACCTTTGCAAAGGATAATACCGGAAACTCTGATTCTTGCTTCTTCATCCTAGAAGTTCTAGACACCATTGCACCTTCATTTACAAGTTGCCTAGCAGATACGTTATTATATACTGATTCGGTAAGTTGTAGTGTTCCATTGAATTGGCCTCAACAGATAGCCACGGACAATAGTGATAGCATAAGCTACTCTGCAACAGACAGTTCAGGCACCTTTTTCTCTATTGGAACAAATACGGTGAACCTTTTCGCCACAGATCCAAGCGGAAATACTGACACCTGTACATTCATAGTTACCGTTCTTGATACCATAGCTCCAATACCGACTGGATCAATAGACACTTTGGTTTTTCAGTCTCAAGCTGATTTTTGCGGCATAATTACAGACAATACGAACCTTACCCCTCCTACCGTTTTTGAGGCTTGTGGACTGGACTCTTTGTTTTATTTTGGAGATTCTTCCTATGCAATTGGCACACACGACTTTAATTGGATTGCCCAAGATGAAAGCGGTAATACAGATACCATTCGTCAAATCCTAATCATCCGCGATACCGTATCACCAGAAATTTTCTGCCCTACCGATACAGTTATAATGGCCGCCGATTCGGACAGCACATTAACCCCAATCATATGGTCAGGTGACAGTGTCTTTGATATTTGTGGAATAGATACCTCCTACTTCTCATTAAATAAAGGGGATTACTTACCCATCGGCATTTATGAAATAGATTTTACTGCAAGGGATAATAATGGCAATGTAGACAGTTGTAGCTTTTTCCTGAATATCCAGGATACCACACCGCCTGTATTTGTATCCTCTTTGGGGGACACTACGCTGTACTTACCCGCAGACAGTTGCTCTATAATCT
>PXYR01000090.1 GCA_003023665.1 Bacteroidota bacterium | reverse complement strand
AAGCTGGCAAAGAATTTTTTGATTTTATTATGACTATCCCAAAAGCCTTATGGGACAGTATTGTTTATTTTATAGAAAAATTCCCTGGACAATTGTTTGAAGGTCTGATGGACTTCGGTGAAAAAATGTGGATTCTATTTAGGGATGCATTTTCTAGCCTTGGTGGTTTCTTCCTAGATGCGTTTAAAGGAATTGCAGGTGGTTTGTGGCAGGCTTTCAAAGATGCATTTTCTGGTATTGGTAATTTCTTTTCAAATATTTTTGGTGACCTTTGGGACGGTTTTAAAGACGGTATATCAAACTTATTCAGTTTCCCAGAGAGCAAAGGGACTGTAGAAGGTTGGATGGGTGTTGACTTACCAGTTTTGAAATTTGCTGAAGGTGGTGTTGTACCGGGCATAGCACCAGTGAGAGGAGATTCACCAAAGAACGACAATCAACTATCAATGCTTTCACCGGGTGAGTGGGTGATACCAAGAAGTATTACACAAGACAAAGAAAAGGCAACACAGCTACAGCAAGTTATTTCTGGAGATGTCCCACAGTTTTTCATGGGAGCCATTAGAAAGGCTGGAGAAGTAACGGGTGTTTCAAAAGCCATTAGTGATGTTGGCGAAGCAACGGGTGTAAATAGTATTTTAGAAGAAGCTGAAAATGCTTTCAAGGGTTTAAGCACTACCTTAAAAGCTGTTTATAATTGGGTTTCTGATAATATTGGTGCAGTAGACATAGTTAAATTTGTAGAAAATCCAGTTAAAGCAGTTATGAAAATGATTGAAAACGGAATGGCAGGATTTGTTGAGCCTAGAGCAAGCGGAATTATAAAATCATTAGCGCAAAAATCCTTCCACAGCGGCGGCTTTGTCGGTAACAACGGAATGGCTAACCTACAGGGCGGTGAATTTGTAATGAGAAAATCAGCCGTGAATAACATTGGACTTCAAAACCTAATGGGAATGAACTCAGGTAACTCAATGGCTGGTAGCAACCAAGAATTTAATATTGATATAACTTTAAACACGACCGAAAAGGTTGACGAGTCTTTCCTTACTAGTAGGCTTATGCCAGAATTTAAACAGCAATTAAAAGACGCTTCTTTAAGGGGTGATTTTGTTATCTCTCAAAAAGGAATTAGATAGATGACTACGTTAGGATATTTAGAAGTAGACTATGCCGAAATTCAATATGGTGGTGGTATCGCAACAAAGGTACTTCCTAGCCAGTTTGAAGCGGTTGCCAATGTAGATGAAAGACTTCTGGCTGAGTTTGAGGGTGTCAACACAGTCACCAAGTTTTTAAATGCACAGTTTGAAGCAATAGTGAACAACGATAAGGTTTTAAATACTCAACTTGAGGCACTACGTTTAGACTTTGATGACGGGCTATCAACCGAGTTCACAGGGGCTAATCCTGATAATGATAAATCCTTTGGTATTCAGTTTTACAAAACACCAATTAAAGCGGTTTCTATTGGTCAGTATTTGAGCCAAGACGATTACGCAACTTATTCTTATGCTTCACCTGTTTTCGCAAAGTGCATGAATACGCAATTTTTTGCAGTTAACACTCAGGCTAAAAGCCTTGGTGTACAGTTTGAAGGTAAGATCACAGCCGACGACATAACCGGAGTACAGTTTGAAGGAAAGATTACTTCGACTAAAACGGTTGGGACGCAGTTTGAATCTTTTATTATAAAAACTCTTAATACTCAATTTAGAGCCGTAATTTATAACACAACACAACTAAGATTTTTATATGACTTTCCTAGTCGAGGAATCAACGGACTTAATTGGGTGGCAAGTAGTACAGCAACAAGTAGCTCGGATGCTTTTAGTGTTTATAATCTTAACACTGACATAGTTGAACAAGCATGGAGATCAGGCCCAGGGGGAGTGCAAAACATAACTTGCGACACTCAAGACACTGGGGGTGTTTTCCTAGATACCCTTGCTATACTTGAGCATAACATAACAAGAGGTGCTACGGTTCTTTTGGTTGGATCAAATGATAATTTTATCACTACTCCATTTTCTGAGTTTTTAACTGTTGAAGACAGAAATATGTATTACATATCTGAAGACCTTCCTTTACAGTCATATAGATATTGGCAAATACAAATAGTTGACCCTGCAAATCCCGATGGATACATTCAAATAGGTACCGTTGTCTTTGGTTCTTCTGTAGTATTTTCTTCTGAGGAAAACATAACCGAAGAAGTTGATTTTGGAATCACACAATATGCAGATACAATTTTCACAGAAGGATTTACAAACATATCAAACGACCGTGGACAAAAAAGACAATTAGGATTTAAGTTTAAAAACTTAGAAGCACAAAGCAGAAACTTTGTAGAACTTAGAAGAATGTTTGAAGCAGTTGGAAACATTCAAAAGGTTTTATGGATACCTACTCCACAAGACCCAAGCGAGTTTGCAGTGTTTGCAAAAATGAGAGAGGTTCCAAGAGAGCGCCACAAACAAATGGGCAAGCACTATGTTTCACTAGATATCAACACAGACGAGAGTTTATAAGATGGCAAGCAGAGACAGAAAACCATACGAAGTCGCTACTTTCTTAGACCAAGAAATTTTGGATGAAATGCAAGAAAATCAAGTGAACGGGCTAAGAGCTATCTTAGATATCACTGCCCCTGATGATAGCATCATAAGAGTATCTGATAGAAATACTTACGTTGGCGAACATTTTTATGAAGCTAGAACTAAATTTCCAGAAATCAATAGAACGGTTGGAGATTGGCTTGGTAGCAATTTAGTTTTTTCGGAGATTGATTTTGTTATATCTAACGTGGACGGGAGATATAACCATTTGCTACCGGCTGGAGATGACTTTTCAGACTGGAAGGGAAGACCTGTAGAGTTAAAGATTGGACTTGGTGAAATAGAAGAATCTTATATTTCAGTATTTAAAGGCATTGTGAGCAATGAAGGTGGGTTTAGCAGAACGGTTGCTAATTTTCGCATAAGAGCTAGGAACGATTTAGCTAGAGTAAACGTAGCTTTTCCCACACAGGTTTTTAATATTGCTCAATATCCAGAAGCAGAAGAAAGTCTTTTTGGTGATTTAATCCCTCATGTTTTTGGTGACTGGACAGAATCAGTTACACAAAATGCAGCAAGCTTGCCAGCAATTGTAACTAACGGTGCTGATATATTTGTAACCAATGAGCAGATTGATGTTGAAATTTCTAACGGATCACCGGCTGTTTTTACGAAAGAAAGACACTTGTTAAAAGCTGGAGACAAGATTGCTTTAAGCACAGACGGAACTTTACCGAACGGCCTAAATGAACAAGACTATTTTGTGAGAAACATTTTAAGCGATGACACCTTCACGGTATCAGCAACACTTGGCGGTAGTGAAATTGACACGACTACAGATGGAAGCGGTATCCATCGTCTAAGAAGAGCTGAAGATGGAGACTATAGAAATGTAAAACTGACCATAAGCTATAATGCTTTAGAGTCAATTGATACAAATAACATTTATCTTTTACGCGGAGATCTTGCCTATAGAATACCTACTGCAAACATTATAAACATTGGAGCAGGATTTAGGACTTTTGAAATAATTCAAAACTTGCCAGGATTTTCAATAGGTGAAAACCCGTGGACGTTTGCTAGTTCGGATGAATTTTTGTTGAAAGCCAAGGGAGAAATCATAGACCCAGGTTATAATGATAATCCAGTGTCATTAGCCAAATTTATTTTAATCAATTACGGTGGTCTAAACGAAAATGATTTTGATTTTTCTTGGATTTTTTATAGGGATAAAACTAGTGTATCTATCACTAAAGCTAGAGCGTATATTAACCAACAGCAAGACGCCATGGAATACGCTATCTCTATTATGGAGCAAGTCGCGTTAGAGCCGTTTATCAATCGTGATTTAAAATTTTCTATAAACTCTTTACAGTTTGACGACTGGATTAGCGGCGAACCAAGAGATGTCACGATCACAATAAATTCACCTGCCACGTTTTTAAGTCAAAACCACAGGCTAAAGCCTTTTGATAAAATTATACTTGATACGAACGGACAACTTCCGTCGGGCTTGGTTCCAGGTGAATACTTTGTTGCATCGGTTACAAGTGCAAACACTTTTACAGTATCGGAAACTGTTAACGGCCCAGAGATAGGCACGGGTTTTCCCGTAGGGTTTGGAGATCACACAATACAAAAGACTCCTTTTAGAGTTAGAAATTGGGACGTTCAAAGAGAAACATTTAATCCACAGGTAGACCAAAGAAATAACTTTAACAGAGCGAGAGCTATTTATAATTTCTTACCTAACTTAAATGAAAACGCTTTTACTAGTTCTTATTATAGAAACCAAAATGCAATCAATCAACAAGGACAAAGTGAAACAAAAGCTTTAATTTATCCTAATCTATACCAACGGAGCAGGGTTGAATTCTTTTTGGTTGAAACGCTAAAATTGACTAGTGCTTTTAGGGAAGTTGTATCCTTTACAGCTACGCCAAGAGCTTTTTTATTAGATGTGGGTGACTTTATAAATATAGATGTTAAAATAGGTTCAAGCATTTTTGAAGATGTCCCATTTATGATAAGAGACATAGGTTATGACCCTGCCACGTTAAAAATTAAAATCTCTGGCTGGGCAATGACCATGATACCGTTTCCTAATTACGAGCCTAATTATGCTGGAACGGTTGGCGGTTTTAATGCTACAATAATAGAAGAAACATAAATTTAAAGGATTTAAAAATGGCTGTTAATTTATTTGTGTGTCCAACACTTGTTGCTTCAGACACTAGCGCACCTTCTGAATTTTCTGATTCATTAGCCGGTGGTGGCTCAGGGCTTAACCTTGGCCAAGTTGCAAATGGGCTTTATGCGCCGATTGTAGACCAAGGGCTAAACCAAGGAGCGCAATTAGTTTATCTTTCTCACGATGCTACAATCGACCCGATTACAGATGTAAAGATTTACATTGGGCAATACTCAGGAACTTACGGTGGTGCGGTTTCAGCGGCTTCAGATTTTTCTAGTATCGTAGCAGAAGGCCAAAATTCAAGCGCAACTACCGGCGACAAAAACAATTCCAATGGAACGGCTTCTGGTGTTTGGATAGACTTTCAGTGGGACGTATCCGAGACAAATCAATTTGACATTGCTACCAGAGCAACGGACGTTAAAATATTTGGAGACAACGGAACAGACGGTATTGACGCGGTAAGTGCTTTCGATCTTCCTGCTAGTTCTATGCTTTACGCTGCAAACTCGGCGAGTGAAGCGGCACCGAACACCCCTGAAGCTGGAAAGATCGGTATTTCTACAGGTGGCGGCTTTGGTGGAGACTTCACACTAGGAAACAGAGCCAAGGTTAGAAACAGAATCTATCTACGTTCAACATTCCCAGACGGTGGGATTTTTCAATACGATACACTTTTCAGGTATTCATTTACTGCTTAAAAGGATTTTAAAACTATGGCGCAAGTATTGCCCAAAGGTAAGTATGAAGCATGTTGGTTTATCGACTATTCAAACGATAGGCCAACAAAAAAAGGAATCTATAATTTTGCAAGCAATCGACCAGAAGAGATGGCATACTCTCAGCCTAAAGATCATATAGCTAAAGCTGGTATTTTAGCTCGGTGCGGTAACAGGGTTGAAAGAGTTGTTTTAAATTGTGAAGGTTATGATTTTTGCAATTTTGAATGGGTTGCTGGTAAATCTGCTTTGACTGGAAAATCAGGGCTAAACGGTTTAACATTAGTAACAAGAAACGAAAGAGCTACTTTTTTCTTTGACGGTTCGGTGGACATTAAGAAAAGAGATAATTCAGAAGATAAACTTTTTCATTACGGTAGAGGCTAAATCATGGCAGAAACTACAACGGACTACGGACGGCAAAACCTACCTTGGCCAGATTTGGGCTTTGATGCTGGTGTGAATCTTCACGCTGCAATCGTGGGAAGTGTTGCGGTTTTATCCGATCAAATAAGCGCGAAATGGTCAGGCTCGCAAGCAATACCAGCGGGCAACACAATCCAACTTGCCCATAACTTCGGGCTAAGTTTAGGTGAACTTAGAATTAGAATTGTTGAGTCAGGCGCAGAATTGACCCAAGGTAATGATACTGATTTTGGTATCAGTGAAGTTGATGTTAACACCATTAACATTCAAAACAATGATGCGGTTGCAAGAACTATTGAAATCTATGTTTACCCACGCGCAAAAATGCGAGGAGAAGACCTAGACCCTGCTATAGTGATTAACACCACAGGAAACGCTACTGTTGGCAATATGACCGTAACAGGTGACTTAGAGGTTCAGGGTACTACCACGACACTAAACACCGAAACGCTGGACGTTGAAGACGCGAATATTACCATTAACAAAGGTGGTACAGATGCAAGTGCTGAAGGTGCTGGGCTTACCATTAAAGGGACTGGAGGTAGTGACCTTGGTGGTGTTGAATACGATTCATCTTTAAATTCTAAGTTTAAAGTTGGTGACGCGACCAAGAGAGAAATTTTAACAGCCGATGGACAGCAAAGTGTTACAAACAAAGATATAGACGGCGGAACGGCAAGCAACACAAGCAGAATATCGGTTCCCCGTGGTGCTGATTTGGCTACGCTTCAAGCTTTAACGCGAAAGCAAGGCGCGATTGTTTACAATCAGGACAAAGACGAATTTCTTGGAGACACTGGCACAGAGTTAAAAACCATTGGCGGTGGTGGTGGACTTGTCCCATTGGCCGTAGATCATACCTTTGCAGGGACGATTGAAAGAGATACAGAATACATGGTGGATCTTTCAGCCGGTTCACTTGCTGTTAATCTTCCAGTTGGACTTGGTGACGAACAGTACAAAATAGCATTCAACATTAGATTGATTGAGCAAGGGACTTATGACCTAACTGTTAGCTCTCAATCTTCTCAAGATATTTTTTGGAACGAAGTAGCAGACACAAGCTTTTTGATCGACGAAGATGTTCGAGTTGAGTTTGCTTGGGACGGTACACAGTGGAC
>PXYR01000089.1 GCA_003023665.1 Bacteroidota bacterium | reverse complement strand
GCGATAACCAATCCAACCAAACAAGTCAACTTAATCAAGATGTTCATTGAAGGACCTGAAGTGTCTTTAAACGGATCACCTACAGTATCACCTGTTACAGCTGCTTTGTGGGCTTCTGAACCTTTGTAGGTCATTTCACCGTCAATCATAACACCGGCCTCGAAAGACTTCTTAGCGTTGTCCCAAGCACCACCAGCGTTGTTTTGGAAGATTGCCCAAAGAACACCTGATACAGCAACACCAGCCATGTAACCACCAAGCATCTCAGCTGCCTCTTGACCATTGTAACCAAAGGCCATAGGTAAGAATGCTACCACCAATGGGAAGATAATAGTCATCGCACCTGGCAACATCATTTCCTTCAAAGAAGCTTCGGTAGAGATAGCAACACATTTGTCGTACTCAGGCTCTGCTTTGTATTCCATTATACCTGGAATCTCTTTGAACTGACGACGTACCTCTTTCACCATTTCCATAGCAGCTTTACCCACAGCATTCATTGCCAATGCGGAGAAAACTACAGGCACCATACCTCCTACGAAAAGCATTGCTAGAACTGGTGCTTTGAAAATATTAATACCATCAATTCCTGTAAAGGTGACGAAGGCCGCAAATAATGCTAGCGCCGTTAGCGCGGCAGAAGCAATAGCAAACCCTTTACCTATAGCAGCGGTCGTATTACCAACTGAATCCAAGATATCTGTGCGCTCACGAACTTCGTCTGGTAATTCACTCATCTCAGCGATACCTCCTGCATTATCAGCGATTGGACCAAAGGCGTCAATTGCCAACTGCATTGCCGTAGTTGCCATCATAGCAGAAGCAGCAATAGCTACACCGTAAAAACCTGCAAAAGCGTAAGAAGACCAAATTGCACCGGCGAATAGAAGAATTGGCGCAAACGTAGATATCATACCTACACCAAGACCTGCAATAATGTTTGTTGCGGCACCTGTCGCAGATTTTTGAACAATATCCAAAATTGGTTTTTTACCTAAACCAGTGTAGTATTCTGTGAAATAGGAGATCAATGCGCCTACCACTAAACCAACAATCACAGCGCCAAATATTGCGTTACGAGTAACATCCTTAAAGCCTTCTCCGAAGAACTTCATACTCAACGTTTCTGGTAACAACAATTGGATCAATAGGTACGAACCTATTCCTGTTAATATGATCGAAGACCAGTTACCAATATTTAATGCACGCTGAACCTCTGGCTCTTTTGCGTTATTGTCTTTAATACGAATAAAGAATGTACCGATGATTGAGAAAATAATTCCCACACCAGCTATCATCATAGGTAACATAATAGGTCCGTGATTCTCTAAGAAATTACCTGTATTGATTAAATTATCATTGATTACGTAATTACCCAAAACCATTGACGCAAGCACGGTAGCTACATATGAGCCAAACAAATCCGCACCCATTCCCGCAACATCACCAACGTTGTCTCCAACGTTATCAGCAATCGTTGCAGGGTTTCGCGGATCATCTTCCGGTATGCCAGCTTCTACTTTACCTACTAGGTCAGCGCCTACATCTGCTGCTTTAGTATAAATACCACCACCCACACGGGCGAACAGTGCAATTGATTCCGCACCAAGTGAGAACCCGGCTAACGCTTCAAGTACTACGGTCATTTCGTTGTAGAACGAATCCTCACCAACAATAAACCAATTGGAAAGAATAAAAAACAATATACCTAATCCAAATACGGCTAGACCTGCTACACCTAATCCCATGACTGTACCTCCGCGGAAAGAAACTTTCAACGCTTGTGGTAAAGATGTACGGGCGGCTTCTGTTGTTCTAACGTTTGAGTCGGTTGCAATACGCATACCTATGTTTCCCGCTACAGCTGAGAAAACAGCTCCAATGACAAACGCCACTACGATGAACCAGTGTGTTGTATCTACAATAGATGAAACAACTCCGAGTAACGCGCCAGCGATTACTACAAAAATTGCCAAAATGCGGTATTCCGCGTTCAAAAATGCTAAAGCGCCTTCTTTAATATAGGCTGCTAACTTTGACATTTTCTCTGAGCCCGAATCTTGTTTTACGACCCAATTGCGTAAAACGAACATATAGATTAGACCAACGATACCAAAAATAGGTACCAATAAAAGCATGTTTTCCATTTTGTTATGGTTTGATAATACAATCAGTCCTCCTTGAATTTCCAAAGAGGGCTGCAAATATAAGCGTTAGGGACTTTATTTCAACCTATGGTAAAAAAGGTCTACTTTATTTAACGTACATCACCGACTTCACTGCATCAATTACCTGGTCAACTTGAGGTAAAAATTCAGCTAAAAGTGTTGGTGAATATGGTGCCGGAGTATCCGTGGTAGTAATTCTTTTCACAGGTGCATCTAAATAATCAAATGCCTCTTGTTGTACTTTATATGTAATTTCTGTTGAAATAGATCCAAGCGGCCAAGCTTCTTCAAGACATACCAAACGGTTTGTTTTCTTGACACTCTCTATAACCGCATCATAATCAATAGGACGGACTGTTCTAAGATCTATAATCTCACAAGAAATACCCTCTTTAGCCAATGCGTCAGCCGCCTCATAGGCTACCTTAATAATTTTACCAAAAGAAACGATGGTGACATCTGTTCCCTTGCGTTTAATATCTGCAACACCAATAGGCAATGTATATTCTCCTTCAGGCACTTCGCCTTTATCGCCATACATCTGCTCACTTTCCATAAAAATGACTGGATCGTTATCACGGATGGCACTCTTCAGGAGTCCTTTGGCATCATATGGGTTGGACGGAACAATAACCTTTAGACCAGGACAGTTTGCATACCAACTTTCAAATGCTTGAGAATGCGTTGCCGCCAATTGACCTGCAGAAGCCGTTGGTCCACGGAAAACAATTGGCACGTTAATTTGACCTCCTGACATTTGTTTCATCTTAGCCGCATTATTGATAATTTGATCAATGGCCACCATAGAGAAATTGAATGTCATAAATTCCACTATAGGTCTAAGACCATTCATAGCTGCACCCGTTGATATTCCGGCAAATCCAAGCTCCGCAATAGGAGTGTCAATAACTCGCTTAGCGCCAAACTCGTCTAACATTCCCTTTGAGGCCTTATATGCCCCATTGTATTCAGCGACTTCTTCACCCATCAAAAAGATGTTTTCGTCACGGCGCATTTCTTCACTCATGGCCTCGCAAACGGCCTCTCTAAACTGAATTGTTTTCATTTCTAATTATGATGTGTCAGGACGGCAAATATACTATTCAATGAATACAACTTTAAAATATTCTTTTCGTCGATTTTAGTGTCTTTTTACGATACATATAATTAAGTATGCGAACTCAAACCTATAGAGTTGATAAAAATGAATACTTGAATGAAAATTCCTTGGATTTATTATGCGTGCATAGTAAATTAGATGCCAAATCATAACCCAATTATGAACATACTTGTCTGTATTAGTCATGTTCCCGACACTACTGCTAAAATTAATTTTACAGGAGATGGAAAAGCCTTGGACCCTAACGGTGTTCAATTTGTCATCAATCCATATGATGAATTCGGCCTAACCAAAGCCTTGCATTTAAAGGAAGCACATGGTGGAACAATCACAGTAATCAATGTTGGCTTGGCGGCAACGGAACCTACGTTGCGCAAAGCCTTAGCAATTGGAGGAGATAAAGCCGTCAGAATTAACGCCAACCCCGAGGACGCTATCACAGTAGCTAAAGAACTCAAGAACCACATCGAGGCAAATTCTTACGACCTAATCATCTGTGGTCAAGAGAGCATTGACTATAACGGACAACAAGTACCAGCAATGATTGCTGCGATGCTCAAATTACCTTTTGCCAATGCATGTGTTGGACTTACTATCAATAGTGACACAGCCCTTGCAACCTCTGAAATAGATGGCGGACATGCTACTTTCCAAGCAAAGCTGCCCATGATCGTTGGAGGTAAAAAAGGCTTGGTTGAGGAAAAAGACCTCCGTATTCCTAACATGAGAGGAATCATGTCCGCAAGGACAAAACCTCTTGAATTAGTAGAACCGTCTGTAAATGACGGGGCTACTAAAGCATTGCATTTTGAAAAACCTGCACCAAAAGCTGCAGTCAAAATGGTAGATGCTGGCAATGTTGATGAATTAGTTCGTCTATTACACGAAGAAGCAAAAGCAATTTAATTATGTCAGTTTTAGTTTTTGTTGAGGATTGGAACGGGTCCTTTAAAAAAGCATCCTTTGAGGCAACATCTTATGCCAAAAGATGGGCGAATATGATGAACACACAAGTAGTTGCTGTTACTAGTAATTCAACTACTAGTTCAGAGCTTCACGCTTATGGTGCTGATCATGTACTTCAAATTACATTGACCAAAACAGGAATGGGAATTGCTGAACAGCTGGGTCAACTTTGTAATGATGCGCAAGGAGTAGTTATAGCAGGTACTGCCTTAGGCAAAACAATTGGACCTGCGCTTGCCGCACTGAATAATGGTTCGTTGAGTACAAACACTATTTCATTGCCCTTAAGCATAAATCCTACTGAAGTGAAGCGCGGCGCGTTTTCTTCAAAAGGTATTGAAACCATTGAATTAAATGGTAGTCTTCCCATCATTTCATTTGTACCAAATAGCATAGGCATTGCTGAAATAACAGGTGAAGGTGAGACCAATTCAAAAGATATTACCGGTAATGATCTTATGGAAATAACGGAAGTGAATGTTGCTTCTGGAAAAGTTGCGCTTCCTGAAGCGGAAGCTGTCGTGAGTGCTGGTCGTGGTTTGAAAGGGCCAGAGAACTGGGGGATGATCGAAGAACTCGCAGATGTGCTAGGGGCGGCAACCGCATGCTCAAAACCAGTAAGCGACATAGGTTGGCGACCACATAGTGAACACGTTGGTCAAACAGGTATTCAAGTCAACCCTAATCTGTATATTGCAATCGGAATCTCTGGCGCGATTCAACACCTTGCAGGTGTAAGTGCATCAAAGACAATTGTCGTAGTAAATACAGACTCTGAAGCACCGTTTTTTAAGGCTGCAGACTATGGAATTGTAGGTGATGCATTTGAAGTTATCCCAAAATTAGTGGATGCTTTGCGCGCCTTCAAGGCCGCTAGTTAATGCAAGAAATAGAAATTACGGTTAAGGGTTTATCCTACAGTCAGGGAAAATCAGGCGCATATGCACTCATTTTAGCTGAAAAAGGTCCGAATGGTCGTAAGTTACCTATTGTCATTGGAGGTGCTGAAGCACAAAGTATTGCTGTTGCCTTAGAAAAATCCATAGCTCCGCCAAGACCCATGACTCATGATACATGGAATAACATGCTTAAAGAGCTGGGTGCTGTTCTAGAAAAGGTTCTCATTCACCGTCTTGTAAACGGTATTTTTTATGCATCTATTTATTTGCGAAATGAACAAGGTGCCCAATTAGTTTTTGACTCACGCCCGTCAGATGCCGTTGCATTGGCTGTTAGGCTTGAAAGTCCCATTTATGCTTTAGAGTCCATTCTTGAGCAAGGGGGAATTACCGATAAAGAAGAAAAACAAGCGGACGCTGAATTAGAGGTTGAAGAAGATGAATCACCAATCGGTGAAGGTCAACTGAGCCTTGAAGATTTAGAAGAGCAGCTCGCTGAAGCAGTACTTAACGAAGACTATGAGCTTGCTGCCAGACTCAGAGACGATATTGATAAACTGAAATCATGATCCAATTTATTTTAAGAGGAGCACTGGGCATTATTTGCCTAATTGGAATTTTATGGCTTTTAAGCAGTAATAAGAAAGCCATCAATTGGAAGACAGTTCTCAACGCGAGTTTGTTGCAACTCTCTTTGGCATTTTTAGTATTGAAAGTCCCGGGCTTTTCTTGGGCATTTGATAAATTCTCATTGGGAGCTGTCACCGTACTTGACTTCACCAAAGAAGGTTCAGAATTCTTATTTGGAGGACTCATAACCAACACAGAAAGCTACGGTTACTTGTTTGCATTTCAAGTTTTGCCAACCATCATCTTCTTTTCTGCATTAACCTCACTATTGTACTATTATGGAATTCTACAGAAAGTAGTAAAAGCAATGGCTTGGGTTATGCAAAAAACCTTGAAGCTGAGTGGTGCTGAATCGCTCGCGGCAGCGGGTAATATTTTCATTGGTCAAACTGAAGCGCCATTATTAGTGAAGCCGTACATCTCTAAGATGACTAAAAGCGAATTATTGTGTTTAATGAGTGGCGGTATGGCAACGATTGCCGGTGGTGTACTAGCAGCATATATTGGATACTTGGGCGGAGAGGATGCTGCAGGAAAGTTGTTTTTCGCCAAGCACCTCATTACCGCATCCGTACTCAGCGCACCTGCAGCCATTATGAGTGCTAAAATCTTGATACCAGAAACTGAAAAATTTGATGAAGTTGCTGAAATTTCAAAACAAAGCATGGGGTCTAATGCATTAGATGCAATCTCCAATGGAACCACACAAGGTGTGAAGTTAGCAGTAAATGTGGGTGCCATGCTTTTGGTCTTTGTTGCTCTTGTTTATGGTGTGAACTACATCATCATTCACACACTAGGCGATTGGACTGGCTTAAACACTTGGACTAGTAATGTCACGAATGGACAGTTTGATGCATTTTCACTAGAGTTCATTTTAGGTGCTGTATTTAGTCCGCTCGCGTGGGTTTTAGGTGTCCCAGCAACAGACATTATGCTCGTAGGCCAATTATTGGGTGAGAAAACAGTTCTAAATGAATTCTATTCTTATGTCAGTCTTACTGAAATGAAAGAAGAAGGTTTGTTTTCTTCAGAACGCTCTGTCATTCTCTCCACTTACATGCTTTGTGGGTTTGCAAATATTTCAAGCATTGGAATTCAAATTGGTGGTATTGGAGTTTTAGCACCGAGCAGGAGAAAAGAATTAAGCGAATTAGGTATAAAAGCACTTATCGCGGGAACGGCAGCATCCTTATTCACTGCAGCATACGTTGGAATGATTATTTAGAGAATGAAGGATGCTATCGACAAAGT